>JAUSMG010000471.1 GCA_030645295.1 Saprospiraceae bacterium
CCCTCCTCGTGCCTCGACAGAGACAAAAACGCCACCCCAAAAATGTTACTTTATTTCGACCGCGTTCCTAATGCCAAAAGGCTGCAGGATATGTTCAGATTGCAAATGGAATCACTTCCACTTAGATCCCAAGGCCTCAAATGTAGGCAGATGGCGATGGTGGTACATGTCCAGCACCACGCCATCTTTCCAGACGACCACCCCTGGTTTGGCGCGGATGATCGTTTTGAGCAGTTTGTCGTCTGCGCGGTAAAAAGGATACTTCGCCCCTACTTTTTTAGCAAAATCGGCAGAAACCTCTGAGTCACCAAAAGTTGTGATGCAATAAACTTTCCAGCCGGCTTTTTGGGCGGCCTCGGCCAATGGGTTGATGCTGTTTTGGAAACGGGCAGCGTATTCCGGCGTAGGCACGAATACCTGGCGTTCCACTTTACGGGGTTGAACGGATACCGCCCGCCGTTCTAACCGGAAGGAATCAACGGAGACGGAAATGGTATCATTCGTCCAGGTGGTATCCTGAACGGTAAAGGTTTCCATCTGTTTTTCGCCTTCAAGGTGGTAGGCCACGATCATCAGACTGTAGTTTTTCTCGTTCAAAAGATCATCGGTTACTTCACCGTTGTCGCCATTCTCCACGGCAAACTCACTGACCTTGGTCTTGGTAATGGGCACTTTTACACTGTCTTTCAGGATATAAAAATCGGTCTTGATCTGCTCGCGAACCTTCCAGCCCTTGGCGGCAGTATATTCTTTATAGTAAGTGATCTTGCCGGGTTCGGGTTCCATGAACTTGATCTTCTTATGATTGATGGTGTCTTCCAGCACCCAGCCGAGAATGTCAATTTTTGCACTGGCTTCCAACTCTTTTTGGGCGCGTACGTCGCTTCCGATCTTAAACGGTCGGAAATCAACCATGGGTAAATCCCAGTAAGTATTTCGCACACAAAGCAGGAGCGATGCTGCGGTCACCAAACCCACCACGATGTTGCGGGTGCGTGCCGTCCACAATTGGTGCATATTTCGGGTGCGCCACAAAAACAGCAGTGCGGGCACCATCAGACCAAGATCTTTGAAAAAAGAGATCTTGGGGTCAAGTTTGATAAAATCGCCAAAACAGCCGCAGTCCGTCACACGCATGTGCTCCTTAACGTACGGGCCCCACTTGGCAAAATCAAAGAAATTGGCATCCGTGGGAACAAATCCTGTGAGGTAGGTAAAGCCGGTAAGAATGGTAAAAAAGAATACCAGCAGGAAGAACAACCAGGCGGTCCATTTGCGGGAATAACCCACCATGATCATAGCGCCAATGGCGATTTCAAAGACGATCATGGCTATGGAAAATCCTTCACTGTACCGTGCGAGCCATGGAAAAAATGGCGCAATTCCTTTGAAAACATTGGTTAAACCTTCAAAAGTGGTCTCAAAAGCGCCAAAATAATCCTGCATTTTGTAGGCAGTTCCAATGGGGTCCACTGCCTTTACCAATCCGGAAAAAATGAACCAAACACCGCAAAAGTGTTGCAGAAAAGTCCAAAAGGTGGAGTTGGATTTTTTCCTCAAAACCGTCCAAACGGTTAAAAACATGCCAACGAAGGCAAAGGAGATCAGTAATGTAGGTAGAGATGTCATTATGAATGTGGTCAATGTGAGAAATGTGATCCATTCAAAAGCCCCCTTTGCAAAAGCTTTCGGTGGGTAAGGAACGGATTTTAGTCTTTGATAGTGAGTCGAATGAGCGCAAACACCGCATAGTTAATGATGTCACGGTAGTTGGCTTCCAGGCCTTCTGATACGGTCGTTTGACCTGAATTATCTTCTATCTGTTTGATTCTCAAGAGTTTTTGAAGGATCAGATCGGTCATGCTGCTCACGCGCATGAGTCGCCAGGCTTCGTCGTAGTCGTGATTTTTTGCTTGCAGGAGCCGGATATTCTCGCCCATATGCTGGTCAAAAAGAACCGCCACTTCAGCGGGCGCAAGTTCCAGCGGGGCATCCTCCGGTAGGGATAACTGGATCAGCGCCAGCACACTGTAATTCACCAATCCAATAAACTCGCCCTCAATCGGATCCTCAACTTTCTGTGCGCCTTTTTCCTCTATACTGCGGATGCGTAATGCTTTGATGTACAATTGATCCGTAATGCTGGAAGGGCGCAGAATGCGCCAGGCCGTACCGTAATCAGCGGTTTTTTTTACAAATAGATCCCTGCAGCGGCCTACCACATGGCTAAATTGATCGAGTGTTTTATCCATAAACTGACGGTTTGGAAATTGAGATATTTGGGTATTGCGGATATCCTAATATCTAGATTTCCGATCTCGGGTGGGCAAATGTAGAACACTCAAACGGTGACGCCCAAACAGAAGGGCATTCTTTAGGTTTTGTTTGCGCATTTAATGTGGAATAGCGGGGCCCACAATGTCTGATCAAGAAGGCAACTTGATCTTTTACACTAGTGGCTGCTATGTGGTGAATGCAGCCCATGAAATCATGGAAAATGGGGATAGTATTAACCCCGGTAATGTCCAGCAGTACATTTGCCCTTCAGGTCACAGCCCAAATGGTGGGGGGCTATAGCAATTCCTAGGCCGGACAGCCCACACTTGTACCTGCTTTTTATTGCCGACTTTGTGAGGACTGACTTCCCGGGAGGGCCAACTGGCTGGGCAACGCCAAGGCATCTTTTCTACAATCTGATAGATATGACCAAGGACGGTGGGCTTGGTGCAGTCATCCTGAAAAATCAAATAGCGATAGAGGACACCATGGCTCGCGCATCTATTGAGGCTTGTCGCCATGCCAACGGGCGCGACTGGTGGGTAATGATTCCAAAATCCCGTTCAAATTGCTATTTCCTATTGTTAGTAACACCCGATGGCGTGGGGGCACCTAATCTGATATGCACCGGCGTAGAATGGACGGGAGATTCTGGCGAGGCGTACTTTACACCTGACGGAACCAAATTTGTCAGAATCGACAAGGGCATGGGGCTTCACTTATATGATTTTGACAACACAAATGGTATATTGGTATACAATAGTTCAATAGTACCAATACAAGATGTTTGGGCAGTAGCGGTAGGAGCATCAATATCTCCAAATTCCAAGTACTTATATGTCAGTTTGCTCGACAAGCTATTCCAATATGACCTAAAAGCTCCTGATATTCCAGCGAGCCGTGTGCTTTTGGCTGTCCCAGACACTGTTCCAGAAGGCAGGATTGTGCAGCAAGGGAAACTCGCTGTGATGCGACCCTAAAAGTGATGGGCGCATAAAAACCGAGCAGCACCCATCCCTCCGAAGGGATACCCGCAGTATTTGTTTTTGGATTCGTTTACGCTTTTCAAAATACCTTTGCTTCCACAACTACAAATTGAAGATATGAAAAGAGTCATTGGTCTTGGCGGTATTTTTCTCAAGTGCAAGCATCTTGAGGAAACCCGAGCCTGGTATACCAAACATTTGGGCATCCAGCTCGAAAGTTGGGGTGTACAATTTTTTTTCAAAGACGACCCTAATCCGGATGCCTGCTCCAATCTGAGCTTTTTTAAAACGAACACGGAGTATTTTGCGCCTTCGGAGTCTGCCTTTATGATCAATTTTCGGGTAGACGACCTGGATGCGCTGGTGACGGCGCTGCGGGCTGAAGGCGTACCACTCCTGGGTGAGCCGGTAACTGAGGAATTCGGCAAATTTGCCTGGGTGATGGACCCTGAAGGGAATAAGATCGAACTTTGGGAGCAGCCGGGGGAGTAACAGTAGCAGTTGGCAGTAGCAGTTGGCAG
>JAUSMG010000017.1 GCA_030645295.1 Saprospiraceae bacterium
CCCCCCCAGTTCTGCATTGCCGGAGAGCGTCCGCTTTCGTTCGGGTTTTATTTTCAGGTTCATCACCATCCGGTCAGATTCCTGGATTCCTTTCAGGAGCGGATTTTCCTGAAAGCGGTCAATGACCTGCACTTTCGATATCAGGTCAGCGCGGATATTGCGGGTAGCAAGCGTATAATTTTGACTGAACAGGTCGTCTCCATCGATCATCACTCGCTCCACGGTTTTGCCGTTGTAAGTGATGAGCCCATTTTCGGCCACGCGAACACCGGGCAATTTTTTGAGCAGATCCTCTACGGAGACTTCGGTGCTGTCAGAAAAAGAAGCCACGTTGTATTCCGTAGTGTCGTTACGAGCAATTACAGGAGGGGTTTTGCCGTGCACCATCACTTCTTCAAGCACGGTACTGGCCAACACAAATTCACGCTCGGCTGGCAGATCCCGTATGGCTATGCGATAGGATTTAGTACGGTATCCAAGGCTTCTGGCGGCAACTGTGATACTGTCGCAACCGGTTTTTACGGTGAGCTGAAACCTGCCCTGGTCGTCGGTATTGGTAAAAGCCAACACTTGGTCGTCCTGACAACTTGTGGCCACCACGCTGGCAAAAGATATGGGGTTATTTAAAGAATCATGTACAAGGCCAACAATGCTTTGGCCGTATGACACGCTTGTAGCAGACAAAAAAAAACAAGATTAAGGGCTTTGGAATTCATCATTAGATTCTCTTGATTTGAGGAGCAGGCAATTTATTTTTCTGGCACCCATAATTCTAAAGCGTTTGGGTTTTTATGCACAGAAATATCTATTCCTGTGGCCCTTAACTCGGATATTTTATTTAATGTAAAATCCCACAATGCTGTTTGATATTGAAGATAATTCATTTCAGATTCCTTACCATAAGGTGGCTTTATTTTATCCGAAAATTCTTTAGAAAACTCAATGCTAATGAAGATAAAGTCAGCCGTTCCATCAGTGGTACGAGCTTCCAAAATAAGTCCTGGCAGCCCTCCTAACTTGAAGGGGCCGCTTGGCACAGGAATGTCCAGTGCGTACCAAGCTTCATATTCACGGCCATGAAAGAAGCCTGTTGCACGTCGACAATCATATAGTCCAAAACGTTTAATCTCTGGTTGAAGCATCCAATTAATACCTCCAAAGGTATCTGAAACAATACAACGCCCTGCTCCCCCTATGCAAACATCCCTGTAAAGCATCTTTCGTTCTGAATGCATTTTATAAATTGGGGCGCCCTGCTTATCTCCACCCACGGCTTTCACCACTATTCCATCCGGCCCAGGGTATGAATTTCCCGTCTCATCAGGGTTGCCCCGGTGAATATAAAGCGATCGGCTGTTATTAAAAAACAGTTCCGCAACACCGTTTTTACTTGGAATTTCACTCATGTGCACTTGGTGTGCATAAGTGACTTTACTGATGGGAATGGTATCTTTTAATGGATACTTATTTTCTTGGCTTTGTATAATAAATGGGTGCAAAGAAATTACTAAAAGGAAAAAGATTGTGTTTCGCATATTTAATTGGTTTTTGATAAATTAGTGCCTACCGGAATGGCGATAATTGTGTTCACTTCACAACCACCGCGCGTTCCGCCTGCCATGATTTACTTTCCAGCCGCAACAAATAACGTCCAGCAGGCAGCTCCCCGATCTCTACCGGAATGGTATTAGAACCAGATATAATGTCTAATTGACCCTGTTTCACCAACTTGCCATCGGATGCCCAAAAGGTCATTTTCGCCGGTTCGTTGTTGGGCGCATTCAGGCGGATCGTGAAGAACGAGCTGGCCGGGTTTGGCGCAAGGTCTATATCCAGCGCCGGCAATGGATCCTCAATAATGGATACGACCGTGTTGTCGCGACTGATCAGCCACAGCTCCGGGTCAAAAACCAGACTGTCAGGCGAAAAATCCAACGCAACCGTGAAAACCTGCCCACTGAAGGTATGGTCCAAAACCAGCACCGTATCCTGCACTCCATCACTCATTTTTACCGCCACGGGCATTTCGAAAAACGAAACGGAAGGGTCTGAAGTCGTTTGCTGGAGGGTTATTTTTACTTCGTTGCCGAGGATTACAGACCAGCTGGTCTGGTAGGAAGGGAATCCCTTGCCGTAAAACCAATCGGCAAAAAACTCGTCCAGATTTGCTCCGGAGACCGATTCCATGTGGGTTTTGAAATCCGAAGTTTTGACGTAACCATATTCCAATGCAGGGTCGTTCACATAATTGTGTACTCCGGTAAAAAAAACAGGGTCGCCAAATTTCCAGCGCAACATGTGGAGCAGCATAGCCCCTTTGGCATAGGAAAGCCGGCTGTTAAAGACCCTTTCTACGCTGGTAGTATCGTCTACCCAGACGGAGCCATCGGGGATCAGCGTGGCTTTATCAATTCGGTCTTTTTTGTAAATTTCCCAGTACTGTGGACGTAAGAAATTGTAGCAGAGTCCGGTCAGGTAACTGGCAAAGCCTTCATTGAGCCATATATCCTCCCAGGAGGCGCAGGTTATTTTGTCGCCAAACCATTGGTGGGCCAATTCGTGCGCGAGCAGCTCATAACCAAAAGAGGAGACAAAACTCATGGTCTGGTGCTCCATGCCGCCTGACCGGCTAAATTGAGCATGACCATATTTTTCCGCATGAAAAGGATATTGGCCAAAAAGTTGGTTGAACATTTGAAAGACCTCCACATTTTCGTCTACGCCGATCTGAGCATCCGCGAGGCTTTCCGGATAGACGTAGTTGAGAATGGGCGTCGTGTCGCCCCCAAAAGGCGCAGGCGCCGTGAAGACCGTATAGTTCGTCACGCCAATGGCAACAAGATATGCCGCGACGGGATAACGATGCCGCCAATGTGCTGTGATCCAACCATTTGCAGTCGTTTCAGACTGTAAAAGTCCAATGCTGGCTGCACGGTATCCGGAAGGGTGGGTAATGAAAATATCAACGGAATCGATCTTATCATTGAGCGCTTGTTTGCAGGGCCACCATTCCATAGCGCCGTAAGGCTCAGAGAGTGTCCACAGCACCGGCACGTCTGCATGGGTATCCACCCGAAAAGAGCCAAAACCCGTTGAATCCGGTTCGCCCTGATAGTAAAACGTGAGCGAATCCGTCAAAAAAGCAGGTAAAGGCGCCGGAAACTGCACACTGATCACATCGCCGTTTTGCGTAAAAACAAGGTTCTGACCATGGAATAAAATACTGTCCATGGTCAAAACCTGTGAAAAATCGAACTCAAGACTGCCAACCATTTCCGAAGGTTCAAACACCGTCATCACCTCGCCCTGAATGTACTTGATGGCAGGGTCCACCGTCCAGTTCATGCGGCAATAATGGATGTCGCTGCGGTTGTCGGCGCTGTTCTGCAGGTCACGATCCCGGGCTGCCTGATGCTGGCGAATCCAGACGGCTTTTTCGGATTCAGCAATGTCATCAAGTGGATCCGTTATCTGCGCGAACAACATGATCGCCCAAAGGCTAAACAGCGTGGAGAGCCAGATTTTTTTCATGACTGGGTGGTTTGAAAATGATAGAAGCAATAGCCGATAGCCTATTTCGCGCCGTATTTCGCAGGATTTTCCTGGAATGTCTCCTTACAGCCAGGGTTGCAAAAGCCATAGATCTTCCCGTTGTAATGCACGGTGTCTTCGGTCGTTTTATCCACCTTCATTTCGCAAACCAGGTCGATATCAGTGGCCCAGGGCAGCGTTTCCTGATTTGCTGTGGTAGGTTGGGCGGTCTTTGGCGTACTTTGTTGGCAGGCCGCCAATAAGATGGAGACTAGCAAAGCAATGTGTAATGTGTTAAATTTCATTGTATTAATGCAATTGATAATAGTGACTATACTGTTGGACATTTTTCACGCAGAGGTTACGCAGATTTGAAACGCAGATGCCACACAGAAAAATTCTGCGTAAAATCTGCGTGGATTATCTGTGTAACATCTGTGTGAAATAAAAACGTCCAGTATCATGGACGGTAACAACCATGATTCATCTTTGGCCTGCGTAAGTTACGGCTTCACTGTGAATTTTACGGTTTTAGTCGTTTTAGTCGCGCTGTTTAGAGGCTCATCAATGGCGAGCACAGGGGCAGTGGTGTCGTCCTTCATCTTGATCGTGGTCGCGGTTGCAGGCGGCAAGTGTCAACAGGCAGAAGGCCCATCCGGCAATTGTTAAAGTCCACCTTTTTTTGTGCGAAGGCATGAATTCACTGTGACCCGAAGCACTTCTTAACGTCTTTTTAACGGTTTTGAAAAAACGAGGTATTTCCCCTCAGTTTTTGCGGTTTTTTTCGTGCCTTTGTGGCTTGAACCGCAGACCTCGTCTGTTTAAAACCGCCCGAAGTGACAGCAGTCGCTACCACAAAAACTTCGACATCCGCCGCGCTTTCTGATTCGCAGCTCATTGCGCTCTATTTACACGAGCAAGATGCGAAGTACTTCAGTCTGCTCTACCGCCGCTATGCGGGAAAGGTATTCGCCAAGTGCATTTCGATGCTGGCGGATCATGGTTTGGCACGTGACGCAACGCAGGATGTGTTCATCAAGATACTGCTGAACCTTTCGAAGTTCACCGAACAATCTTCCTTTTCTACCTGGGTGTATTCTATCACCTACAATTATTGCATTGACCTGATTCGCAAGAAAAAGAAGAACATCCTGATTTTTACGGAAAACATGGGGCGGGTCAGCCCGGAGAAAGAAGTGGAAATACCAGACAGCGTGATTTTGGAAATGGAAACCAACAGATTGGAGAAAGTGATGGACAAACTGCCTGTGGGGGATAAAGCCATCTTGGATATGAAATACACCGACGATATGTCCATCAAAGAAATTGGCGAAGTGTTGAATAAAACTGAAAGCGCTATCAAAATGCAGATTATGCGTGCTAAGATCAAAGCACAAGGGATCTATGAAGATATGTTTGGCACAGAACCGATCGGAACATAATACCAAACCGATTTTATCACACGCGCCCTGCCTTCGGCGCATAAAAAAAGGCCGCAATGGACAACAGCCTAAAAAAGTTGCAAGCAGAGCGGGAAGCTATGTTGCCTCCGGAACTGGAGGATCGCATTTCGCAACATGTAGGAACATTGTCGTTGTTTAGCAACGTCATTGAAGTGTTTGTGCCCAATGCCCTGCAAGTCGTGATCCGGCTTGTCGGCGGCGAAGACTTGCCATGCCTCAAAAAAGCAAATCGCCGAAAAACCCGTGCCAATATGGATTGGCGAACGCCGCCCGCCCCGGCTTCGCCAGGCACCCTCTGATCT
The DNA here is from genome assembly GCA_030645295.1 of Saprospiraceae bacterium. GTDB lineage: Bacteria > Bacteroidota > Bacteroidia > Chitinophagales > Saprospiraceae > M3007. The sequence goes on from JAUSMG010000017.1 coordinate 5,297, forward strand.
GACTCTCGCCAACAATCTTCTTTTTTAGAAAATGGATTCTATTCCTGTTTCTGGGCCTGTAGCCCAATTAATCGCACAGTTTTCTACGTTTTTTCCAAAGTTCATTGGCGCTATGGCCATCCTCTTTATTGGGTGGCTTGTGGCGCGTACCGTTGGAAAGATATTGAGTAAAGTACTGGCAAAGATTGGGGTCGACCGCATTGCCGAAATGCTTGACGATATTGATCTGGTGCAGCGCAGTGGCGTATTGAAGGAAAAACTTTCCAGTATCATTGCCAAGATCGTCTACTATATGATGATGCTAATCTTCATCATTGCGGCAACCGAAACATTGGGCGTAGGCGCAATTACCCAGCTTTTTACGGACCTTATGAACTACCTGCCCTCGCTCCTGACGGCCGCGGTAATATTTATGATCGGCCTTTTTATCGCCGATATGGTACAGGGGGCAGTCGTCACTTTAGCTCAATCCTTAGGCATCGCATCTGCTAAAATGATTGGCTCGATCGTGTTCTACTTTCTATTCGTGACCATTGCGGTCAGCGCACTTGCACAAGCCAAAATTAATACAGACTTTATTTCTTCCAGCCTTGTAGTGCTCATTGGCGCCGGCGCACTCGCCTTCGCTTTTGGCTATGGACTGGCATCCAAAGATCTGGTAGCCAATTATTTGGCGAGTTATTACAACAAAAACAAGGTGCGTGTAGGCGACGAAGTCCGCATCATCGGCGAGCGCGGCAAAGTGGTGCTTATTGACAGTACTTCCATGATCTTGCAGACGCCTGAGCGCGCCATAATTGTCCCACTAAGCAAACTTACCACGGAGAAAGTAGAGGTTTTTTATCCCGATCCGCAGGATACGGACCTCCTTGAAGCGAAAAATTGACGAAAGCTTGAGTGGCTGGGAATGTTGAGGGGTGAGAAGATTTTGGGAAGCCTGAGTTGCTGGTTCTCCCATTCTAAACCCATTTTCACGGACAACTGCACAAAAAAAAACAGCCCTCCGCCCTTTCTCATTTGAAAGGACCGGAGGGCCCCCGCCTTCGGTTGTCGTTGCTCTTTCGAGCTTTTATCTTTGAAGTGTGCGATGGGTAATGCGGCACACTATTTTCTGCAAAAATGATTTTCTGGGCCTGTTTTGATTTTCCTATTCAAAGGGCAGCGCTTGTAGTTTTCTCGTCTAAAGCACTTGCTGCTCTCTGTGTCGATCTTTTCAAAATGTGGTATGGTTTTGAAAAGGAACGGTTGTTTTTTGCCGTAAATCGTATTGCAAATATGAACGCTTTTTCGTATTCCCTGTTGCGTAAGCCGTTCTGAAACCTTCAAAAATGACAAAATTTGGTTACTGCTTTTGTAAAATAATGAAAAAATTATTGACAAAAAAGCAATGAAATTACATTTTTGCTTCAGATAAGACGAAAGAGATGCCCCTAGGAATGCGAATCCGCGAAATTTTATCAAATCAGAAAAAAAGTTCGAAAATCCACCACTTACCCCCAAATTTCCGCCGCTCCTTTTAAAAGTACCCCCGTTCCTTGTATTTGGCCGGGTTCATAGTCTGGATTTGGACACCGATGGCGGGCCAAAAAGCCCCAAATGGAGTCCGGGTTTTTAATATTTTTTTCAACTCAATGGGAAAGGGGTTGCGTAAAAGCTAAAGGGATTTACCTTTGCGCTTCTTTTTGAAACACGGTCAGCGGGAGTGGCGGAATTGGTAGACGCATACGTTTCAGGTGCGTACGCCCGTAAGGGTGTGGGGGTTCGAGTCCCCCCTCCCGCACAGTGTTAAGGCAATCCTCATGGGTTGCCTTTTTTATTTCAAGTGAGTTGACGGAATTGGTCGCCGCATCCCAACGCGCTAAATAGAGCAATCAATCTTTGGCTAAGTTGTCTTCCTGAGGATCACGATAGTGTTAATTCTGTTCGCGATATTTGGTTATTTGGGTTTTGTTAAGATATATTGCATCGGCTTTGAATTGACTGAAGGAACACAGAACCTCTCTTTAGATTTGTCAAAACTTTCTTCCGGCCTATATTGGGGTGTTCTGTTGGATGGCCAAGGAAACCGCATTGGCATCAAGACACTTTCCTTAATTCACTGATTTTCTCACTAATTCATTTAGCCGCTTGCGACCGAAAGGCCGCGAGCGGCCATTTCTATTTGTTCCCATGAAAAAAATTCTTATATTGTTATATCTTTCTATTTCCTTTCCTTTACTACTCTGCGCTCAAGCCAAGCACGACTATATTTGGCCGCTTGGCTATGGCGCTATCAAGATTTGGAATGGATTTGCTGAGGGAGGCACATTGATTGACTTCAAATCTTCACCCCCTCAAATAACGCTAAATGACTTTGTGATTGATTACCCTTTTGCTTCCATTGCTGACAAAGATGGCAACCTTGTAGCCTTTACTGATGGGTGTAGAATTTCCAATCGGAACAAAGACCTTATGTTGAATGGAGACTCACTCAATCCAGGGGAGGTCTATAATGTGTATTGCAATTTACCCTATTTCTATCCAGTAATCCAGCCCTGTATCTTCTTGTCTAAGCCAGGTAGCGACAGCCGCTACTATCTCTTCCACTTGCGAAGTGACGACCATTACCGCAACCCCATGAACCTGCTTTATACAGAAATAGATGCGAGCGGGGACAACGGCAACGGGGCCGTGATCAGCAAGAACAAGTCCCTGCTCAGTGATTCCATCTATCTGGGACAGTACGTCACAGCAACGCGCCACGCCAACGGGCGCGATTGGTGGGTGGTAGTAACGCGCCGCTTTCACAGCGAAATTCACGTCACCTTGGTTACCCCCGACACAGTGCGATACATGGGGATGCAGGATGTTGGTTTTACGGAAGTGGACGGAGGCTATTGTTGCAACCAGACCCGTTTTACGCCCGATGGCAGCAGATTTTTCCGGAATCACCCAGGGGGGATGCTTATATTGGATTTTGATCGATGTGGCGGCACCTTTTCCAATCCGTTATACTGGGACTATCACACCATGCCAACAGGCTCTGGGGGTGTGGCCATATCGCATGACAATCGATTTTTATACCTGTGCGCTGGGGATACCATCCAACAATATGACCTTAGGGCACCCGATGTCTTGGCCAGTAAGGAAATAGTGGCAGAATATGATGGTTTTATGTCTCCAGAAGTGACTTACTTTTTCCATGCTGCACTTGCGCCAGACGGGAAAATCTATATCCTTACCACGACCAACAATGATATATTGCATGTCATCCACAGCCCCACCAAGAAAGGACTGGCCTGCAAAGTAGAGCAGCACGGCATAAAATTGCCAGCACGGGGAAGTTTTTTCGAGCCCAATTTCCCCAACTACCGTCTCGGTCCTCTCGATGGCAGCTCTTGTGACACGCTAGGTATAGACAACCTGCCCATCGCCCACTTTCGGTATGATGGGGTAGATACACTTTCGCCTCAGCAGATCGAATTCACAGATCTCTCTTATTATGAGCCAGCCACCTGGCACTGGGATTTTGGAGACGGTACCACCAGTCAGGACACTAGCCCCGTTCATTTTTTTTCTGCACCAGGTACCTATACGGTGTGCCTCACGGTTTGCAATGCCAATGCTTGTGATACGGTTTGCCAAAATGTAGAGATAGAAGCGGTGAGTATCGTCACACTGGAAGGAGAAGGCGGGCAAGTATTGCTTTGGCCAAATCCTGCAAGAGAAACACTTCATCTGCAAGGAGAAAAAGATATCGAACGTGTATGTATCATTGATGCCACGGGAAAGGAAGTCCTTCTTCACACGGTGGTTGGAACAACGAGTCAGGTTTCCATAGATATTCGCCAGCTTCCATCTGGACTCTACTACCTTAACATCCAAGCTAAAGACAAGGTATGGAGTGGGAAGTTTGTGAAGATGTAGCATTGGCTCCACCATCCATTTCCCTACACCCAAAAAAAGCCCGCACACCTTTATCGGCGTGCGGGTGTAAACCGATAGGAATATGGTTCAAATTTTATGCAGCAGCAGGTTCTCGCACCAATAGTTGGAATCCGTTACCATGAATGTTCACAATTTCTATGGCGGGGTCGAGCGCGAGGTATTTGCGAAGTTTTGTCACAAAAACGTCCATGGAGCGCGCCGTGAAGTAGGTATCCTCATGCCAGATTTTGGTGAGGGCCTCCGAGCGCGGCGTTACATCGTTGATGTATTTGCAGAACATTTTAAGCAGATCAGCCTCTTTCGGGCTCAATTTCCACTGGTTTTCCTGCCCCGGTCTTGTATCCTGAAACGTAAGGATACGCAAGGGGAAATTGAAGTGGTATTTGCCGATGATGAACTCGCGCTGATCGTCGCGGGGGTCGGGGTTTTTGTTTACCCGTTTCAGCACCGCTTGAATACGGAGCAAAAGTTCCTCGGAATTGAAGGGTTTTGGGATGTAGTCGTCGGCGCCGATCTTGAAGCCCTGGAGCACATCGTCCTTCATGGTTTTGGCCGTGAGGAAAATGATGGGCACTTCCTTGTTTCTTTCGCGCACGTCTTTGGCGAGCGTGAAGCCGTCTTTACGGGGCATCATCACATCGAAGACGCAAAGGTCGTAATGACTTTTGCGGAAGGCTTCGAGGCCAAGCACGCCATCAGTAGCGAGCGTTACATCGTAGTCGTGCATTTCCAGATAAGAGCGGAGCACGTCACCGAAGTTTTGGTCGTCTTCGACCAGCAGGATTTTGTATTGAGCGCTTGCCATAAGTCGGTCTGAGAATGTTCGTTAGATTAAAGAATTCGTTGTTTTGAGCAGTGGTCTGCTCAGGTGAGTGAGGCTTTAACGTATGTCCTTTTAAATGAAGTATGTGCAAGGCTGCCAGTTCGGAAAAAATGTTAAAATTTATTGAAGCACCACACGGCCCAAGACTCGCAAATGAACCTCATTTCCGTATCGGAATTCGTCTTACACCCGCGGGTTACTGGCCTCCGTCGAATCTTTCCCAACAAAAAATACAGGCTCATGCAACTTCGATAAACCAAAGTTGTCAATCGTTTCTGGCTTGCCCTGTTTTACGGCCAGATCCCCAGATCCCCAATTCCCTGAATTCAATATACCTTACTACTTACTTTTCTGCTTATTTTTCTATGAAAACAACCCGTTTCCTCCTGCTATTCACCACATTCTTGCTTTTCCCGTGGTGTGCTTCCCAACTTTTTTCCCAGCAAGAAGGGGCAAAAAAAGTCGTCATTACCAAACGTACCATGGATGCTGATGGCGCCGAAAGTTCTGAAACCATTGTGAAAAAGGGCGCCGCTGCCGAGAACTTCGATGTTGATAAATACATTGCTGAAAACCGCGGCGACAATACCTGGCTGGAGCTGAAGGTTACCGGTGGCGACGATGAACGCACCGTAATTATAAAAGGCTCAAAGACGGTTCGAATCAACGAATCAGCGGATGAAGAGGACGACGACGACGAGGATTCTGGCAGTAGCTATCAGGGCTACCCTGGGTATGAAGGTTATAAGGGTTATGAAGGCTTCAAAAGCCTGGCTGGCATCGCCACTTGTAACGACAACGGAGCCTTTCTCGGCGTGGACGAGGATTCCGATGAGAAGGCCGACCAACCAGGTCTTGTAGTAAATGTGGTGCGTGGCTCCGCGGCCGATCAGGCAGGGCTGCACGACAATGATAAAATTATGAAACTGAACGATACGCCCATCAACCAATGGAGCGATCTTTCCAAATTCGTGGGCGCTGCCAAGGTCGGGGATAAAGTGCGCATCGCTTATGAGCGCAATGGGAAACCAGCCAGCACCGAAGCAACACTCAGCAATCGCAGTGGGATAAACCATGTGATGAAGCGCGAGGCTAAAGGCTTTTTGGGCGTATCTGACCATGAGGAACGGGACGAAAAAGACAAACCGGGCGTGGCCGTGGTCGTTTCAAAGGGGTCGGCCGCAGAAAAAGCAGGTTTACAGACCGGCGATGTGATCTTTCAATTGGGAGATGCCCCCATTTCCGACTTTGAGGACATCACCGATTTCATGGCCTATACCAAACCGGGCGAAAAAGTAAGCGTGGTATACGAGCGCAGTGGAAAACGTAACACGGCGGTGGCGATCCTTTCTGAGCAAAAAAACATATTTTCTGTCCTAAACGGTGATTGGGACCTGGGTGACCTTGATCCGGGCCAATGGAATTTATTGGGCAGTGGGAATAAAGGCAATTGCACGGTGAATGTCCGTGCAAAAGACGCTTGCCTTGGCGTTTTTTCCGATGCTTTTTCGGAGGGTAAAGCAGAAGGCTCGCGCATCAACGACTTTACCGATGAATCTGCGGCCCGAGAAGTGAACATGGCCAAAGGGGATATTATCACTGCTGTAAATGGGGAACGCGTGAAAAATCACGAAGATCTTTGGCACGAGATCGCTAAATATAAAGTTGGCGACAAAGTAAAAGTGGAGTATCTCCGGGAAGGCAAAACCATGGCGGCAGACGTAGCCCTAAAAGCATGCCGCGACAATAGCAGCCGGGTACAAATCCTTGATGGCAACGGCGGACAAGTGCGCAATTTCACCTCCTGGAACTGGAATGAAGATGATCAACGCCAGCTCCGAGAGCGCAGCATCATTACCATCCGCCGGGGGGAAGGCGATGCACCTAAAGTGAATGCAATGCCCAATGGCCAGGCAGAATCTCAGGACCGTAGCCTGAAACTCAATGAATTCCGAGCTTTCCCCAATCCAACCCAAGGGCAGATAACCGTGGAATTCAGGAGCGAACCAGTCGCCACTACCGTATCGTTTTTCGATCTTTCAGGTCGTCAACTTTTCCGGGAAGAGCTCAATGCTTTCAATGGCCGGTACAGTCAGCAATTCGATTTGTCAGAATTTGCCAAAGGCACGATCATTGTTCACGTGCAGCAAGCGGATAAAGTGTTTACAGAACAGGTGATTGTGAATTGACTTTTGACAAAACCCCAACAGACATGAGTCATCCTGAATTTTATAGAAAGCTGAATTAAACAGGAAAACCGCAAAACCGGAGAACAGGAAAATATAAAACTGTGAGGAGATTGATCTCGAAA
>JAUSMG010000022.1 GCA_030645295.1 Saprospiraceae bacterium
CGAAGAAATGAACGGTGGCCAGGTCGGTACGGTAATTGTCTGGGGCGCAAACCCCGCCTGGGAACTTCCAAACGCAGCAGCATTTCAGGAGGCGTTCAAAAAAGTTGGTACGCGTATCTCGCTCAACACCAATCTGGATGAAACCACCCTGCTTTGCACCCATGCTGCACCCACGCACCACTTTCTGGAGTCCTGGGGCGATGCAATGCCAAAAGCAGGCATGATGAGCCTTATCCAGCCTACCATTGCACCCTTGTTTGCCACCCGTCAGGCGGAGCATTCGTTCCTGGTATGGGGCGAAAGCGCGAACCTGAACAACAATGCAGAGCAACCATATTACGAATATGTAAAGGCCCACTGGACGAATGTACTTTCGGCTGGTCAGTCAAAATACCTCAGCACGGATGCTTTTTGGGAAATGAGCCTCCACGATGGTGTATATGAAAAGCCTTCTACAGGTGCTACCGCAATTTTCAATGCTGGTGTTGCAGTAGATCCGGCCGGAGTATCAAAACCATCCTCTTCCGAACTTGAAATTTCCTTCTACGAAACGGTAAACATCGGTGGTGGACAATACGCCCACAACCCTTGGTTGCAAGAGATGCCTGATCCGGTGACCCGCACTGTTTGGGGCAACTACCTCAGCATTCCGGTGGAATGGGACGGTGTCAACAATATTGACGGATGGAAAGGTTTGGTCGATGGTGATGAAGTGGAAGTAGAAGTAAATGGCCAGAAATTTATCTGCGCTGTAGTGCTCAATTTTGGCCAAACGCCTGGTACTGTGGCCATTGCGCTCGGTGGTGGACGTGAAGCAGGCGGTTGTGGCGCAACTTTCGGTGTAAACGTAAACACCGCGTTGAAACAAGAAAACGGCCTTACTCAATATTATGCTGCGGATGTGACCGTGAAGCCTACAGGCACACGAGACCAACATTTCGCATCTGTGCAGCACCACCATACTATGGGGGTGAAGGCTATGGGTAAAGAGGAAGGTAAGATCATCAATGTGGACGAGAAGTCGCTTGGCTACAAGGGCTTCCAGGGTTCCTTGACTGATCGTTCCATTATTTTCCAGACAAATATTAAAGACCTACAGAAACTCGAGAACAAACTTGGGAAATTCCACGAGGAATCCAATCACCTGAACTCGCAAACACTTTACCCCGACAACATTGAGTATTTCGGTACAGGAATGAAGTGGGGAATGTATGTTGATCTCAATTCTTGTATTGGCTGTGGCGCCTGTCAAGTGGCTTGTGTAAGTGAGAACAACGTGCCTGTAGTAGGCAAAAAAGAAGTGGCGCGTCACCACGAAATGACCTGGTTGCGGATAGACCGATATTTCTACGGTGATTTCGAGAACCCGAAAGTGGTGTATCAACCCATGATGTGTCAGCACTGTGACAACGCTCCCTGCGAAAACGTTTGTCCGGTAAATGCGACCAACCACTCCATGGAAGGCCTCAACCAGATGGCCTACAACCGCTGTATCGGAACCCGTTACTGCGCCAATAACTGTCCTTATAAAGTACGTCGTTTCAATTGGCTCGACTACACTACTGCTGACCTTTGGCCTTCTAACGAGGAGCGCGTGTTCCATGTAGAAGGGGAAGACCTTCCGTACTACGCCGATAACCTCGTTCGGATGGTATTGAATCCAGATGTGACCGTTCGTACCCGTGGTGTCATCGAGAAATGTTCTTTCTGCGTTCAACGCATTCAGGAAGGCAAACTGACGGCTAAAAAAGAAAGTCGCGCAATTCAGGACAACGATGTGCGCACGGCTTGCCAGACCGCTTGCCCGACAGGTGCGATCATATTTGGCAATCTGAACAACCCGGAAAGTGAAGTCAGCAAAGCCAATGTAGCGGCAGGAGACCTGGCCTATAAAGTGCTCGAAGAAATTAACGTGCGCCCAGGGGTCAATTACTCCGCCAAGATTCACAACTCAAACGAAGAACTTTTTTCTTGAGTGGTAAGTGGTAAATGATAAACGGTCATTTAACCTGCTTATAGTGCCACTTTACACTCATCACTTATCACTAAAAAGATATGTCTCAACCAGTAGCGGCCGTTCGGCACATATTGATTGAAGGGAACAAATCCTACCACAACATTACCGAGGATTTATGTAGCCCTACCGAGAAAACCCCTTCGCGGGAGTGGATTATTGCTTTTTCACTCGCATCGGTTTTACTGGGCCTGTACATTTTTGCCATCGTTTGGACGGTGTGGAAAGGCATCGGTGAATGGGGCGCAAACCGCTCCATTAACTGGGCCTGGGACATCACAAACTTTGTGTGGTGGATCGGTATCGGCCACGCAGGAACGCTCATCTCGGCCATTCTTTTGTTGTTTCGCCAACGCTGGCGTACCGGCGTAAACCGTGCGGCAGAAGCAATGACCATTTTTGCGGTTATTTGCGCGGGTCAGTTCCCAATATTCCACATGGGACGGGTGTGGTTGGCATTTTTCATCATGCCTTTCCCGAATACCCGGGGTCCTATATGGACGAATTTTAACTCTCCATTGCTGTGGGACGTGTTTGCAATATCGACTTATTTCTCGGTTTCGCTCTTGTTCTGGTACACCGGTTTGGTTCCTGACCTTGCTACTGTACGGGATCGGGCCAAGGGTTTCCGCCGGAAAATGTACGAAACCTTCTCTTTTGGCTGGACTGGTAGTGCAAAACACTGGCAGCGTTGGGAAGCACTTTCGCTGGTTTTGGCAGGCATTTCGACTCCCCTGGTACTTTCGGTACACACCATCGTATCATTTGACTTTGCAACTTCAGTAATACCTGGCTGGCACACCACCATCTTCCCGCCTTATTTTGTTGCGGGCGCCGTATTCTCGGGTTTTGCCATGGTTCAGACGCTCATGGTTATTACACGGAAAGTATTGAAACTCGAACAATATATCACGATCAATCACGTCGAGTCCATGAATAAAGTGATTGTGCTCACGGGTACAATCGTTGGGGTGGCTTATTTGACGGAGTTATTTATAGCCTGGTACTCTGGCTATATATATGAGCAGTTTGCCTTCTACAACCGCGTTTTTGGTATTTACTGGTGGGCATATTTCGGTATGATGTTTTGCAACGTCATCAGCCCCCAGGTTTTCTGGTCGCGCAAAATCCGCCGCAGTATTTGGTGGACCTTCTTTATCTCCATCGTAATTAACGTAGGCATGTGGTTCGAACGTTTTGTGATCATCGCAACTACGCTGGCCAGAGACTTTTTGCCTTCCTCCTGGAGCTATTATCGCCCGACGTGGGTCGAGATCAGCATTTTCATCGGTACAATTGGTCTGTTCTTTTTCTGTTACCTCATTTTCTGCCGCGTGGCCCCAGTGGTTGCCATTGCAGAGGTGAAAGCGATCCTGAAAGTTGCGGGCGACCAATATATTGGCCCAAATGCAAAGTACGGCCAAGGTAATAAAGTAAACCAGGAGCACTGAGGCTATTTCCCTTGAAACCTGTAAGTTAATCTTACAGGTGTGTAAAATTCATCATTCATCATTCAACATTCATCATTTATCATTCAGAATAAATGGCTGCTGAAAATACAATAGTCCTATACGGGATTTACAACGACGAAGAAGACCTGAAAGGTGCGGTAAAAGCCGCCAATGCAGCGCACCTGGACATCATGGACGTGTTCACGCCGTTTCCAGTGCACGGACTCGATCCGCTTCTCGGACTGAAAGAAAGCCGGTTGCATTATCTCGGGTTTATTTATGGAGCAATTGGCGCCTCGTTTGGCTTTTTGGCGATGACCTGGATTTTTGTCAGTGATTGGCCTACTATGTACGGTGGCAAACCTTACTGGTCTGTACCGGCGTTTATTCCGATCACTTTTGAAATGACGGTGCTGTTTGCTGCCTGGGGCATGACCATCACATTTTACACCATTTGTGGAATGTGGCCAGGGGTGAAGGCCAAAATGCTCGACCATCGTACTACTGATGATAAATTTTGCCTCGCTTTTGATGTGACAAGCGCTTCAGACAGTGCGGTGGAAAACTTAAAGGGCTTTTTCCTAAACACCCAGGCAGAAGAGGTGAATGTGAAAATGATGTGATTAAATGGTTATTAGAGGAGTTGTTGATTTGGTGATGGACCACCGCTTGGCATTATCACCTCCTGATAACCAAATCCACAAATAATCAAATCCACAAATAACCAAATCCATAAATCAACGAATCAACAAGAATTATGAAATACGCAATTGGCGCGATTCTAGGTGTGGCTCTTTTTGCCTGGCTGTTTTCCGTCTGCTCGCCAGCGGGTAAAAACAAGACAGGCCACGAGTACATGCCGGATATGTATCACCCCGTCAGCTACGAATCCAATCAGTACAGTGATTATCATTGGAACCATTGGAATGCAGCAGAAGACGGTCAAACATTCAGTAAAGCCGAACTTTCTCAGCCTCGTGGAAAAGTAAACGGTTCTGTGCCGCGTGGCTACACTGGTGTGTATTATACCGATGCTTCCGCTCTCGATATTGTGCGTGGCAAAAATGCGCCCAATGCAATTGCAGCGCCCGTGAATGGTGAAGCCCCATTTACGTACGCCAACAATGAGGATGACCGGCTTAAATGTGAGAAGGAAATGTCATTCAATCCATTTCCGATTACGAATGATGGGCTCAACCGTGCCAAGCCATTGTATGATATTTATTGTGGGGTGTGCCATGGTGCAAAAGGGGATGGCCAGGGGGTGCTCGTTACGGTGCCTGATGCCAAATATCCTGCTGCTCCGAAAAATCTTTTAGGCGACGATATGGTTGGAGCCGGCAACGGACGCTTTTACTTCGCCATAGTGTACGGTAAAAATGTGATGGGCGGGTACACGGATAAACTTTCCTACGAAGAGCGCTGGCAAGTGATTCACTATATCCGTTCGCTACAAGCCAAAGCCAAAAATCTGGAATACAGCGAAACGGCTAATTCGCTCAGTAATATTGAAAAACCAGCAAAAGGGGTACCATCCGGCCCGGGGCGCGTTGCGCCTGCGGCTCCTGCTACACCGACTGCCCCTGCGGGCAAATAGATTTGAAACTTTTAAGTTATCGGCTCTTCCTTGCTCCGCAACACCAACAACAACGAACATAATTCGGCTTTGCCCGACCTTGCGATATGAACCTGAATACACAATTTGTATTTGAACGCAAAACTAAGACGCTGTTGATCGGCGGAATGGTTTTGGGTGCTGTGTGCCTTGGGCTCACGTTCTTCAATGACGATGAGTACCACACTCGGTTTTGGACCAACTGGCTCCACAATTCCGTGTTTTTCACGGGCATTGCTTTCATGTCCATGTTCTTCCTGTCGGCGCAGATCACTGCGTTTGCGGGCTGGAACACGGTAGTGAAGCGCGTATGGGAGGCTATGAGCCAGTTTATGTGGGTAGGCCTGATTCTCATGGGGGTCATCGCATTGGGCGTTTGGGGCCATTTCCACCACCTCTATCACTGGAACAGTACCGACATCAATATTACGGACCCTGAAGCGCCGCATTACGATCGTATCCTTGCCGGAAAAAAAGGATTCCTCAATCCGGTGTGGTTCACGGTTGGTACCATTGGCTTCCTGCTCATTTGGTATTACTGGGCCAAAAACTTGCGTCAGGCCTCGGTAGATCAGGACACGATGGAAACCAGCGATTTTAAGTATTACAAAAAGCAGCGCAAGTGGGCGGCATCGTTCCTTCCCATTGGCGGGTTCCTCAGCACGGTATTCCTTTGGCAATCGGTTATGTCCGTTGACCCCCACTGGTACAGCACCATGTTTGCCTGGTACTCCATGATTTCGATGTGGCTCGGTGGGCTTTCAATGACGGTTATACTGATCATTTATCTCAAATCGCTTGGGTATCTCGAATATGTAACGCACGACCACTTGCATGATATCGGTAAATTCCTGTTCGGTATATCTGTATTCTGGGCATACCTCTGGTTTGACCAGTTCATGCTCATCTGGTACGCCAATAACGGTGAGGAGACCATCTATTTCAATATCCGAATGACCCACTATTCGGTGCTGTTTTGGGGCAATTTGCTTTTGAACTTCGTTACGCCGTTCCTTATTTTGATGCGCAACGATACCAAGCGGAAATTCGGCACCTTGTTCTTTGTAGCGATCATCGTTTTCTTCGGTCACTGGTGGGATTATTTCTACATGATCAAGCCAGGTGCGCGCATTGCAGCCCATGAAGCGAAAGAACTCGCAGAAGGCAAACACAGTGGTGAAAGCCACGGGAACGTAGCGCCGATGTCCTCTGGGGCAAAGCACGATGATGCGTCAGCCTCCGCTGAAGCTTCGGCCGATAAATCAGTCTCTGTTGACTCTACAACAAATAATCCTGCGGCTGAAAACGCTGCTGCGCATGCAACAGACGATCAGCAAGGCGAAGCTACCCCCACTGAGGGCGGTGATACAACGGCTGCTCATACCACAGAAGCTGCCGGCAGCGCCGGGCATCCTGTAGGAGAAAAACACGACTCGGCACATCCTGCTGAAACGACTCCGACAGGGGATACCCACGGCGAAGAAGGTCACGGCGGGGAAGGACATCAACAGGATGAACCATTTGCCTTTAAAATGGGATATACCATTCCTGGCTTAGAAGAAATAGGCGTACTGATCGGCTTTTTAAGTTTGTTCCTTTTCTTCTTTTTCAATCAACTTTCAAAAGCATCGCTTGTTCCGTTGAAAGATCCATATCTGGAAGAGAGCCTCCATCATGACACAGGAGCGCTCATCGAAGGAGAAGGTGGCGGACACGGGCATTAATTAAGAAAATATAGCAATGACTACGCTAATCGTACTTTTCTGCATCATCCTGGTCACCGTAGTATTGGTGCAAATCGGGAAAGTTTATGAACTGACCAACACCATCAAAGGTGAGCGGCAGGTAATGCGCGACAACAGCAAATGGAATGGCTGGTTATCGCTTGGCTTCCTTGTAGTATTTCTGGTCGGCGTGTTCTGGTCAGCCTGGGATTATAAAAATGTGATGCTTGGCTACGGACCACACGAGTCGGCCTCAGAGCATGGAAAGATGTTGGATGAGATCTTCCTCGTAACATTGGTACTTACGGGTATTGTGTTCGTGCTGACCCACATCGCGCTGTTTTGGTTTTCCTACCAATATCGGTGGCAGGAAGGTCGGAAGGCTAAATTTATCCCGCATGATAACCGCCTCGAAATTTGGTGGACAGCCATCCCCGCAGTTGTAATGACTATTCTGGTGGTACGTGGCTTAAATGCCTGGAATACCGTAATGGCCGATGTAAAGGAAGGCGAGGACTATATGGAAATTGAAGCCACTGGCCAGCAGTTCGGCTGGACGCTTCGCTACCCTGGAGCTGACGGCAAAATCGGTACCCGCGACTATAAAAAGACTACAGGCGCCAATACCCTTGGCATTGATTTTACCGATCCAAAATCCTGGGATGATGTCATCCCGGGTCAGGAGTTTTATTTCCCGGTTGGCAAAAAAGTTCGTGTTCGTATCATTGCAAAAGACGTACTGCACAACTTTTACCTTCCACAATTCCGAGTGAAGATGGATGCTGTACCTGGTTTGCCGACTTACTTTGTATTTACGCCAACCAAGACCACTGCGGAGTACCGCAATGAACTGCGCAAATATCCAGAGTACAATGAGCCCTTTGACCCGGCAGATCCAAATGGACCGAAACGCTGGGAGAAGTTTGATTACGAATTAGCCTGTGCAGAACTCTGTGGTAAAGGCCACTATTCCATGCGCCGTGTGATGAAAATCGTTTCACAGGAAGAATACGATGCGTGGTTTAAACAGCAAAAATCCTTCTACCTGACGGAAATGCGTGGGAAAGAGGAAGATCCCAATAAAGACAAAACCCTTGACATTGAGGTGCGTGATCGTGCTAAAACGTTTGGCGACAATATCAAAAAAGCAGTGGAGTCTACCACTGCTGCTGACAAAACGCTGCAGTTGAATTTCATCAATTTCGAGACGGGATCCGCTACACTTACCGCAAACAGTAAGTTTGAACTCGACAACCTCGTGACGGGCATGAATGCATACCCGGCTATAAGTGTTGAGGTGGGCGGACACACCGATAATGTCGGGGAGCCTGCAACCAATCTTTCACTTTCGGCTGCCCGCGCGGCGTCTGTTGTGAAATATCTCAATGACCGTGGCATTTCGGCTGGGCGCTTGAAATCCCGGGGTTATGGGGATTCAAAACCCCTTGCGCCCAATGATACGCCTGAAAACATGGCAAAGAACAGAAGAACCGAAATTACCATTTTGAACTAAATGTGGTATAGTCCACATTTCACACATTGACCACACTAATAAGAAAGATATGGCAAACGTCACTACTGTCGCTGAAACGCTGGAAGACAAACTCACCCAGGATCTTGGCTATGACGATCATTTCCATGAGCATCATCATGGCGACAAGTTCCAGTCGAACTTTCTAACGACGTATATCTTTAGCACTGACCACAAGATCATTGGTCGCCAGTTCCTCATTACGGGGATATTCTGGGCGTTTATCGGTGCTGCAATGTCCATCGTTTTCCGACTCCAGTTGGGTTTTCCGGAGGCTGATATGGCATGGCTGAGACCGATTTTGGGCAAATGGATACAAGTAAACGAAGCTGGAATTGGTAAGCTCGACCCGGAATTCTACTATTCTTTGGTTACGATGCACGGTACTATTCTGGTGTTCTTTGTACTCACGGCGGGCTTGAGCGGTACTTTTGCCAATCTGCTTATTCCATTGCAGATTGGCGCACGCGACATGGCTTCGCCGTTGCTAAACGCATTCTCCTATTGGTTTTTCTTTCTGGCCGGTGTGGTCATGTTCATCTCGCTGTTCCTGAGCACAGGACCCTTTTCAGGCGGTTGGACAGCCTATCCTCCATTAAGTGCATTGCCGCAGGCCTCTGATGGTTCCGGGGCGGGCATGACGATGTGGATCGTGTCGATGGCACTTTTTGTGGTATCGTCCCTCCTGGGTGGTATCAACTATATTACTACAATCCTGAACCTGCGTACCAAGGGCATGAGCCTTTGGCGGATGCCCCTGCCGATGTGGGCGATATTTGTGACGGCCATCCTCGGGGTGCTTTCATTCCCTGTGTTGCTTTCTGGGGTTTTGCTCCTGATGTTTGA
>JAUSMG010000026.1 GCA_030645295.1 Saprospiraceae bacterium
TGAAGGAGTTTGTCGGTCAGAGTAGAGGTCAGGATGCGTTGGTAATCCGAAATGCCCTGTGCTTCCACGCGCTTTCTGTCGGCTTCCTGCCGCTCTTTATCGAGTACAAATTTCATTTTTTGCGCCTCCTGCTCCGCATTGATCTTTGATTCGATGGCCAGTTTTACGGATTCTGGCAATGTAATATTGCGGATCAGAATATCTTCTAAAACGATGCCACGATCCGCAAAATCCTTCTCAATGGTTTGGGTGATCTTCTGCTGAAATTCCTCCCGTTTGGTGGAATATAAGGCCACGGCATCGTAAAAAACGGCATTGTCGCGGATTTTGGTACGCGCCAATGGGCGGATGATCTTATCGGTGATAACCTCACGTGTTCCTGTATTGCGCAAAATATCAGGGGCTTTGTCCGGTATTATATGATACAACACAGAAAGGTCTATGATCACCTCCAGACCATCGGCGGCAAGCACACGGATGGCATCATCCCCCGTCATGGCGCCTTCGTCACGCACAGCAGACATGGTGTAATTTTGGGTGCGCACATCAAATTTTTTAACCTCTACCAGGGGGTTCACAAAATTCAGGCCTTCGGTCAGCGTACCCGACTGGATCTTTCCAAAAAGGGTTTTAACTCCAACCTCACCTGGTTCAATTTGCACAAAACAAGCAGTGGAAATACCAAGTAAGATGATTACCAAGCCTACATAGCGGGCAATTTTTCCGACTGATGCAAGGTTGGGATTGGCTTTGGCGAGCGATGCGCCCAGCACGAGGGCAAAAATGCCGAGGAAAATTAAAAACATGATTTATAGTCGTTTAAAAAGAACAAGTTGATCCGGTTTGTAAATCCGGCTCAAAAGTGTGCAAATAGTCCGACGCAATGCGCGATTTTTTCGAGCAAAATCCCGCGGAACTCGGCCAGGCAGATTTTAAATACGAGTAACTGTCAAACGACTATTCGGCAGACAAAGCGGGGGCGTCAAACACCACCTCTACCACATCCTCCACCTTAAGCCCTAATAGTGTCGCCGCACGACCCATGTTCACCGCAATTTCAAGAAAACCCGCTGTGTTGAAAAGGCATAACTGTTCGCCTACTGCCACATCGCAATAGTTGCCCGAAAGTTGGGTAATGGGGTCATTTCGCTTGAAAAACAGTGAAAAAGGTCGCCCATGTGCAGCGGATTCAAATATTTCACGGCGAATATTGACCACCACATTTTCAAAATTATCTACAAGTATGACTGTACCCCGGATTTGGGTGGGCGTAATGACCGGTTGGATACTGATGCGCTTGAGCAACGGTGCAGCAAATTCGCCCAGTTCTTCGAAAGGTTTGCCTTCTGACAAATGCAGCACCGCGTCGGCAAAAATGTTTTTCACTGCAAAATGCTCGGCAGAGTCAGCAGAAAGGTTGCGTAAGTCGGCAGGTTCGAGGTTCGTGAAAAGCAAAGAGAGCAACCCGTTGTCCGGCGCAAGAAAAAAGTGTCCCTCGTGCCGCGCGGCTACAAAGCGAAAATCGGGCTGATAGACACAGTTGACCCCGATCAGGTGAATGGTTCCTTCCGGAAATTCGCGCCACATATTGGCGACTACAAAAGCCCCGCGCACAAGATCAAACGGTGGGATATCGTGCGAAATATCGACCAACTGGAGGGTGGGCAAGCGCCGAAGCAAGGCGCCTTTGAGCGCGCCTACATAAAAATCCTGGGTGCCAAAATCGGTGGTGAGGGTGGTGATTTGCATTTTGGTTACTGCTTGGTTGGTTAATCGGTAGATTGGTTACTGGTTGATCGGTAAATTAGTGATTGGTTATTGGCCGGAGATGAAACCCTTTTTCTTATTTTTCTGTTTAAAAAATCTGCCTGCAATACCTTAGTTTTGTGGGCTAAAGCAAACAACCTTTTTTATCAAAGCATGGAGGTGCTGCACTGAATAAATACCTTGATAATCAAATCAATAGGTGCCGTTACCCCTCCCGCTGCTTCAAAACTCTGAGGATAAAATTTGAGCGAAATCATTCTCACCATTGAGGGCATCGACCCTCTCGAACTATTCGGCGAAAACAACGCAAAGTTAAATCTTTTGCGCAAAGCTTATCCGGATGCCACCATCACTTCGCGTGGCAACAGCTTGAAAATCACAGGCGAAAAGAAAGACGCACAGGCGGCCAAGGCCAAATTTGAAATGATGGCACGCTATCTCCGCGAACATCACGAACTGTCCATTCAAACTGTAGAAGACCTCCTCGGCGGTGAAAACCCCTTTGAAGTCCGAATTCCTGTTATGGGCGACGGCTCCGGCAGCAATGTCATCCTCTACGGACGGGAAGGCCGACCCATCAAGGCAAAAACCCGCAACCAAAAAATGATGATTGAGGTGTGCGACACCAACGACATCCTTTTTGCACTCGGACCTGCGGGTACCGGTAAAACCTATACCGCCGTGGCCCTCGCAGTACGGGCGCTGAAAAACAAACTTGTCAAAAAAATTGTACTCACCCGCCCCGCTGTAGAAGCTGGCGAGAATCTTGGCTTCCTGCCCGGCGACCTCAAAGACAAGGTAGACCCATACCTGCGTCCACTGTACGATGCGCTTGACGATATGTTGCCCATGGACAAGCTTAATTTTTTCATGGAAAACCGCGTCATCGAAATAGCGCCGCTCGCGTTCATGCGCGGCCGCACACTAGACAACGCGTTCATCATTCTCGACGAGGCACAAAATGCTACGCCGCTGCAAATCAAGATGTTCCTGACCCGACTCGGTCCATCAGCTAAGTGCATTATCACCGGCGACATGACCCAGATCGACTTGCCGCACCATCAAAAAAGTGGTCTCCGGCAAGCGGTTGAAATACTCGATGGCGTGGAAGGCATCGCCAGCGTACACCTCACCACAGAAGATGTGGTGCGCCACCGACTAGTGAAGGAAATTATCAAAGCTTACGACAAGGTGGATGCCGAGGAGCGTGCCAAGCGGGATCGCAAGAAAGCCGAGCAAGAGTCTGAAAGGGAAGGCGCCGGGCCTAAACATTCAGAAATTCCGGCCGCAAATGTGGCAGGGAACTAGTGCCGTGTCCAATTTGCCTCCCCAATTCATACGTTATTTGCCGGACGCGACACTAGTTGATTTTAACCCCAAACCGGGTTCTTCGCTTAATCTGAGCTTACCATTCTCCAGCACAGGCATCTCAAATGGGTTGTTTCGGATGAGCCAGCAGCCGTCAATGTCGGCGAAATCGCAAAGTGGGGCCAGCAGCGCCGCCGCCAAAATTCCGCACGAAGTCTCGGTCATGCAGCCTACCATAAGCTGCAGCCCTTTTGCTTTAGCGGCATGGGCGGCCCGAAAGCCTTCAGAGATCCCGGTGCATTTCATCAGTTTGATGTTCACGCCGTGAAAACAATTCGCCATATGGTCAAGATCAGCAAGTCGTTGGAAACTTTCGTCGGCAATGATGGGCAGCGGTGAGCGGGCGGTAAGCCAGGCGGCAGAATCGAGATCGTCTTTCTGGAAAGGCTGTTCAATAAGGAGCACGTTTTGCTCCGCCAGCCACTGAACGAGATCGAGGGCTTCTTCGCGGTTTTTCCAACCTTGGTTTGCGTCTGCATAGATGGGCTTGTCGGAATTTTCACGAATGGTGCGAATGATCTGTCGATCGTCTTCGGAGCCGAGTTTAATTTTAATAATTTGAAAATCAGCAGCTTCCAGCATTTTCTGGCGCAACATGGCTGGCTCGTCTATGCCCAGGGTGAAGCTCGTAGGGGGCATTTTATCCGGCTCAATGCTCAGCAATTGCCAGAGCGGACGGCCTTCCATTTTGCCCCATAGATCGTGCAATGCAATATCCACGGAGGCTTTGGCAGCGTGGTTTCCTGGGGCTAAGGCATCTAGTTCGGATATGATGATTTGAATCGAACTTCCCGTCCCGAGGCCTTGGGATAAACTTTCGGGAAATTTATCTAAAACGCTCGCAACCCGTTTCAAAAACGCCCCTGCCGTTTCATGGTTTTCGCCATAATACGGTGGCATTGCAGCCTCCCCATACCCTACAAAGCCTTCAAAATGAATTTCCGTCAGCATGGCATTGGTATGCGTACGCGACCCCGTGGCCAGGCGAAACGGATGGCAGAGTTCGAGCAAAATTGGCCGGAATAAGAGTCTCATTTTTAAGTTTTTGGGCAAATTTGACTCAGCAAATTCATTTGTCCTAATTTTGCACTGATATGGAAAAAAAAGAACCCTTTAAGATTGCCGTAAACGGTGATCAGCACGAGTTCTCCTTGCAACCCGAGGAGGCAAAAAACCTGGATATTGTGCCTGATGGCGAAGGCAAATTTCAGATCCTGCACAACGGAAGATCATTTCACGCGGAGCAGCTGGAAGCCAATTATCCTGCGCGACAATTTTCGTTCCGGATCAATGGCGTAAAATATAGCCTCCACATTGCCGATCATTTCGAACGGCTCGTTGAGCAACTCGGGCTACAAGTCGGCAGTAGTCAGAAGCAAAACACCCTGAAAGCCCCAATGCCCGGCCTGGTGCTCAATGTAATGGTCCAAACCGGTCAGGTCGTCAGCAAAGGTGACACGCTTCTCATCCTCGAAGCCATGAAAATGGAAAATGTGATAAAAGCCGCCAGTGATGGGATCATAAAATCGGTGGCTGTGCACAAAGGCGCTGCGGTGGAAAAAGGGCATTTGCTGCTGGAAATGGAATAACATTGAACCACGGTAAATTTTGGTTGAAGGATTTGAGATTATGGAGAGATCACTTACACAACACGCTGAATAACAATGATTTTGACAAAAAAAATATATTTAATTGTACTCCTCCTGTTTGGCTTCACCCAAATGGCTTTTTCGCAAGAGCTCCAGCTCAACGAAGACCCAAAAGTGGCACAGTTGATGAGAACCTGGGTAGATGCCAACCGTACGGAGCAGCGTTTGGAAGGCTGGCGTGTACAAATTATGGCCTCCACAGATCGCACCCAGGTGGAGCAAGGCCGCAACCGTTTCCGCTCGGAATATCCTGAGGTAGCCGCTACTTCGGTACAAGAACAACCCTATTACAAACTCCGCGTGGGTGCATTTCGCACCAAACAGGAGGCTTTAATGTTCATAAGTACACTCACAGGCTGGTCGGGCTCATACCCTGCCAAAGACGCCAATATTCATCCTCGTGATTTCCTGGAACAATGACCAGCCAGAATAACCCCGTTTTTGGTTTTGATCGCCTCACCCTGGGGCTATACCTGGCCTTGGTCGCGGTGGGGTGGCTGATGATTTATGCGGTTACCTATACCGAAGAGGCGCCTTTTGCTTTTCTTGAGCTGGACAATACGGCAGGCAAGCAATTGGGGTTCATTGTGTTTAGTCTGGTGATGATGTTCATCGTGATGATGGCCAACTGGTCTTTTTGGCGAACGCTGGCTTTACCGCTTTATATTGTCTCGATTCTGCTGCTGCCAGGCACCCTCATTTTTGGACGTGAGGT
>JAUSMG010000028.1 GCA_030645295.1 Saprospiraceae bacterium
CACGCCGCCGCAGTTGTCGGAGGTAACAATGTCCAGCGAAGCATCGAGCGGTACAAGGTTAAGGCAAGAGATCGTCACGTCAATGGGACACTCGATGGTCGGCGGAACCAGGTCACTGACCAGTATGCTTTGGACGCAGGAAGTAGAATTGCCGCAATCGTCCGTGGCAACATAAGTGCGCAGGATGCTGAAGTTGTTGGGGCAGGTCTGGCCCGTGATCACGTCGCTTTCGAGCACCACGGTCACCACACCACCGCAGTTATCGGTGGTAACGATGTCCAGCGAAGCATCGAGCGGTACAAGGTCAAGGCAGGAGATCGTTACGTCAATGGGACACTCGATGGTCGGTGCTGTATCGTCAATGGTCGTATACGTAACGATGCAATCCGTCGTATTACCTTCCTCGTCGGTTACTGTATAAGTGCGAATTAAGATAAAAGGGGAAGCCGCGCAACCGGTGCCGGAAGATGTTTCCGATATGACAACAGTGGCTACCCCACACGCACTTTCTACCGTAACATCAGCCGCCTGGCCAATCGGAATATCGTCTATACACTGATAAGTACCCCCTATTGCAGCCGGGCAGACAACGGTCAGGACGCAAAAGCAGGCTGCTGGCAAAGTGACTACATTTGCATTGGTCGAAATGGCTCCTGCAGTAGAAAGGCCTCTTCCAACAAGCCTCGCTTCCGCGAGCAAGTTGATAGCGCCTTCAGCAATAATAGTACCTTGGAAAACAGAATTTTCGCCTAAATCAACTTGCCCATTTATTTGCCAGAATACATTGCATAAAGAGGCGCCATTGATCAGCGTAACGGTTGAATTTACACTGCTTGCAAAAGCCCCGTCGAACTGAAAAATAAATATTGCATCAGGATCACCTTCCGCATCTAAAACTAAATCTCCATCTAAGGTAGTAGCAGCTCCGGTGCAGTAAGTATCTGGGGTGAGAATTTGACCGCCTCCTAAGGTTACTCCTATATTCATACCGCAAATTCGTCCGGCCAAATCGGCATAGGCATCCATCACATCAGCAGCCGCTTGTGCAGAGACAGCATCTGACACGTGAACCTGTCCAATATGAAATCCAACAGGGGTAAACGCGCCCATGTCAGTGCCAATATCACCGATGACCGAAGTTGCAGGGTCGCCATTAAATGCCCCAACAGCAGTAAACAATGCAAAAGTAGAAGATGCTCCCAGGTCGGGTGGTTGCCCGAAAGCAAGTTTGGGATAAAATAAAAGCGTACTGAAGAATACAAGTAGAAAGAACTTCATTATGTTGCGATTAAAATTAAGTCATATAACATTCATAACCAACCTCCGGGCAAGCACCATCTGAACTGGTTTTTTAGTGATCTGATGTAAAAAGTTCTTCATTTGCAGGTTGAACTCAGAAGGGTTTTCCAGGTTGGCAAGGTGACCTGCATGATCCAGGATTTTCAACAGTGAGCCTTGTATCTTTTCATGTATCATAAGCGATGCTGTCGGTGGTGTAATTTTATCTTCTTTACCCACTATTATTAGCACGGGGATTTTAATGTCCTGTAATTTACTACACGTGCCTTTGCGTTCTGACAGGGCAAATAACGTATAGGAAAGCGACTTTGAGGAAGTACCCACGATCATTGCCCTTACCGCAGCAATTTCGGTTTTTTTCGTACTAAAGGATTCCGTCGCGAAGAGGTTTTTAATACTTTCTTCTGCATATTGCTCTACTCCATTGGCGTTGATAGCCGCTATGGCTTTCATCTTTTTGCCCTTTGACTCGTATGTATCGGCTAAACATTGCGTGTCACTCAGTATAAGGGCCTCACATCGCTCCGGATATTTTCCGACCGCATTCAAGGCAATGTATCCACCCATTGACAAGCCACACAGGGTTGCTTTTTCAATGGATAATGCCTGCATAATAGAGAGCAGATCCTTTGTGAAAAGATCTATAGAAAAATTCTGCTCTCCGGCATCGGATTGTCCGTGTCCACGAACGTCATAGGCAATTACCCTGTAGTTATCCTGGAGGGTATTCATTTGCTCGTCCCACATGGATTTGTTAAAAGGAAATCCGTGTATAAAAATAACAACCGGAGCATCCGCAGGCCCATTGTCATTGTAACTTACTGAAAGCCCGTTGACAATTGTTTTTAAGTTTTTTCCTGTAATCCGCATAATTTTTTTATTATTCTTGAATTGGCTTTACCCAAAGTGTCAGCCCGGCAGTACCATATTCGCTGCCGGTGTACACGAGTTTTTCGCCATCGGTTTTGAATTCAAGTTGGATACTTTCTCCTTCGCCTTTACGTCGCAAGTTGAGCTGAAGGTTGCCATTGGCCAGAGTGGTCCAGCCGCCTGTATCGACTAAGATCTGGCTCTTATCAAGGTAGTCTGTCCTCATTTCAGCTTTCCGATTTGGGTTTAGGCTAAGGCTGATGACCCGTCCGGGAGAGGATGGGGAGCTAATGCTCGCCTGATAGAAAGCCTCGGTACTGATGGTAAATGAACTTCCCTGCTGTTCTGAATTGGGCGTACCCAAAGCTTCCGGTTGAATCACCTGCGAATTGTCCACTACAGGTTGGTTTTTACCAATGCAGCCCAGAACCGACACCGCCAGGAGTGCTGCAAATAATGTAGATCGCATAATATTTTATTTTAGAATGATCAGTCAAAAAAATACCGTTTAGTGAAAACTTCACTAAACGGCACCATACGTTCAAGGGATTAAAAAATTGGTATTTGGAATGTTCCTATGCATTATTATAGTCCAGATATGATCTCGTGCAATTCTTCCTTCGATTTGCCGAGTTTGACTTGGAGCCTGCCCATCATCTCCTCTTTTTTGCCTTCGGCAAACATGAGGTCATTGTCAGTAAGTTGTGCAAATTTCTGTTTGAGCTTGCCTTTTTGCTCATTCCAGTTGCCTTTTACTTCGGTGGTGTTCATTTTTTTGAATTTTAAATGGTGAATGAATCCTTAGATTACAAAGGTGGCCGAATTATTGACTCCAACTCTTACACAATTATGGACAAGAGTTACATGATTCACACCCTGATTCAAGTCCAATGTCAATATGTCCAGTAGTCTGATTTGAACCCAAAAAGGCAGAGGGCTGCACAATAAATTTGGCAGCCCCCCTAAAAAAAATGAATAAATTCATGTTAATTCT
>JAUSMG010000030.1 GCA_030645295.1 Saprospiraceae bacterium
GGTGTTCCTCCTTATACCATTACTTTATTTGACGGATTTATCCCAGACTGTGAGGTCTCAACGGGTTGGAGAAACAGGATAACGGCAAATAATGAAGCGGCCAGTTTTTCAGGGTTAAGCGCCGGCGATTATACCATTTGCCTCAAGGACGCCAATGCTTGCCAGTACAGTGAGTCTTTTATCATCACCAAACCGGATCCACTGCAAATCGTGGTTACCAACCGGACGAATGAAACCTGTTTTGGGTTCAACAACGGTTCAATAGCGGTCGCCGTCACGGGTGGTTATCCACCCTATACCATTCAAAAAAACTTCGGGGACGATGTCATAGGGAACTCAGCGGTTTATAGCGGCTTGTCCAAAGGGAATTACCTGTTTTCTGTAGCCGACGCTGCTGGCTGCCAGTCCTTTATAGATACCTTTTTAGATTATACTAAAAGAATTCTCCTGACCAATACCAGCATTGCGCCGCTGTGCCCTGAATCGCCTGACGGTACCATAACCGTAGCGCCTTTCAACGGGACCGCACCCTATACCTGCTATTGGGATACCGATCCTGCCAATATCTTAACCTTGCAGGAAAACGAAGCTACTTCTTTAAGCGGTCTGCCCGTTACAGAAATCAAATTTCATATAACCGACGCAGATGGCTGCACGGAAACCTTGCTGGCGGTATTGCAGGGGCCTGATTACATCAGTGCTAATTTTGATATTACCAATGCCTCCTGCGGCACTGTGCCCAATGGAATAGCCACCGTATTGCCAACGGGAGGTACTGCCCCCTACACTTATTCCCTGGATGGGATCAATTACCAGAATTCAGCCCAGTTTAACAACCTTGTTGCGGGTAATTACACCGTTCATTTGACCGATTTTAATGGTTGCACAGGGACGCAAACCTTTAGTGTGGGTACGTCCATAATCCTGGCCGCCAATACGGTAACCACGCCGGCCACCTGTTCCAACGGTACCAATGGGGCCATCAGTGTAACAGTCAACAATGGGCAAGCGCCTTACCAGTATTCATTGGATGGGGTCAATTTTGTTGGAACGAATCTTTTCTCCGGTATTGCCCCAGGGAATTATACCGTGTATTACGCCGATGCCATTGGGTGCCTGGGCAGCTCCGGCAACGTCATCGTTTCCTCGCCGCCAGCCATGACCGTTAGCTCATTTGCGCCAACACCAGTCACTTGTCCGGGAGGCAACAACGGCGCGCTCCAGCTAAACCTGGCCGGTGGAACTTCGCCCTTCCAGTATTCCATCAATGGCGGGGCATCCTATCAAAGCTCCAATGTTTTTCAAACCCTGACAGCAGGCGCTTATACCCTTACCGTGCGTGATGCCAATAATTGCCAGCAATCATTCACAGGCCTAACGGTAACGCAACCGCCTGCGCTGGTGGCTACCGTGACCCTCAACACGATTGCAGCCTGTAGCCAGCCCACCGGCTCCGCAACAGTAAGTGCCGCGGGCGGTACGCCAGGCTACACTTATATTTGGGACAATTTACCGTATCAAAACCTGCCGTCTCTGGACAATATCCCACCCGGGCCACACCAGGTAAAGGTGACAGACGCTAAAGGTTGTATTACCATCGAATCATTTATCATGACCCAGTCGCCGGCGCTTACGGCTACGCTTACGGCCATTCCGGATACCTGCGGACGGGAAAACGGGGCATTGACGGTACAGATTAACACCGGGTCAGCGCCATACAACTTCAACTGGAGTAACGGTACACAAAGCGCTGTGCCCTCACTCAGCAACCTGGCAGCGGGATCTTATTCCGTGACGATCACGGACCAGTTCAACTGCACAGCGGTACAAAGTGCTGCACTCCAGGAGATTACAGGCCCTGTGCTTTCCTTACAATCCGTGACCAACGCTTTTTGCCAGGATGGCACCGGGCAAATCACCGTACTGGCTTCTGGTGGTACTGTTCCTCTAGCCTACAATTGGGCGCATGATCCTGGCCTTCAGGCCGCAAACGCCGATTTATTAACAGGTGGAACATACGCCGTCACAATCAGCGATGCTTATGGTTGTACCGCCACGCTGGTACAGGATGTGGCCTACATTTCCGGCCCGTCAAGTGGGCCTGGTACAATACTCGATGCTGCATGCAATCAGGCCAATGGTCAGATTATCGCTGCTTTCAACGGAGGTACTCAACCATACAACTATGTTTGGAGCCATGCTCCGTTGCTAAACAGCCCCATAGCGACTGCGCTGTCTGCGGGGACGTATACCGTTACGGTAAGCGATGCAAACAACTGCACCCTCAGCTTTATGAGTACGCTTGCCAACCTTTCAGGGCCATCTCTGGCAGCCGGTTCGGTCGCCTCGCCATCCTGTGGCAATCCGAACGGTCTGCTTTCTGTGTTGGTAAACAGTGGCAGTGCTCCATACACATATGCCTGGTCGCACAACACTGTACTCAACAGTCCGTCGGCCAGTAATTTGCCTGCAGGTACCTACACCGTCACGGTCACAGACGCACGTAATTGTACGGATACTTTCTCCCAAACCATCACCGAAATTGGAGGTCCTGCTATTGCCGCTATGCAGGCAACGCCTGCTGCCTGTTTGGATGGAACAGGTGCAATTAACGTAGTCCTCAATCCGGTGGGCACTGCACCATTTTCGTACGCCTGGAGCCACGACAATAGCCAAACCAATGCGCTAGTGGAAAACCTTTATGCTGGCATTTACACCGTAACGGTAACGGATGCTAACAACTGTAGCGCAACGCAAACTGGGGTGATTACCTACCTTCCAGGTGCGCAAATTGCCGCGATTACCATCCAAAACAGTTTGTGCAGCGATGGAAATGGAACACTGACGGCTAGTATTACCCCTGGCGTGGCGCCATTTACCCTGCAATGGAGTCATGATGGATCCATTATTACGAATACAGTCCAAAATCTGACCGCTGGGAATTATACCCTTACGGTTACGGACGACAACGGATGTACGGATACCGAAACCGCGTTGGTGGCGCTCGAAGCGTCACCAGTTTTCCAAACGCTGGTGGTGCAAAACACCACTTGCGGACTGGCGGCGGGTAGTGTCACAACTGTAATCAGTGGCGGAAGTCCCGGGTTTATTTATCAATGGAGCAATACGAACAGTGTTACTGGCCCCAGCCAAAATGGATTGCCAGAAGGCACTTATTCCGTAACGGTAACGGACAACAATGGATGCACCGACGAAACAAGCGTGGACCTGATCAACCTGCCCGGGCCAGCCGTTACGCTGACCAGCGTACTGGACGCTAATTGTAACCAGGCTTTGGGTGTTATCATCGTGAGTGCATCCGGGTTGGGTGCTTTGACTTACCAATGGAGTCACAACAATCTGGTTCAGACGCCAGACGCTCATTTTCTGATGCCTGGTGCATACACGGTTACCGTGACGGATATGAATGGCTGTACCGCTACCATTTCTGCCACAATAAACAATATCCCTGGCATTACGGCCGCTTTGACTGCGACCAACAGCCTGTGTAACGATGCCAATGGCAGCATTCAAACCAACGCCAGTGGCAATGCTACGCCATTTGTGTATGCATGGAGCCATAATGCGCTGTTGTCCTCCGCTAGCGCAACGGGGCTTTCCGAAGGCACTTACACCGTTACCGTGGTGGATGCCAACGGCTGCTCCTTTACGGCAAGCGCCGGCATTGTAATAGAAGCCGCGCCTGTGGTAGGTGCTCAAGCCACTTCCAGTGCTTGCAGCAGTCCGACCGGAACGGTCAGCTTACAGGTTTCGGGAGGTGCTTCACCGCTGGCGTATAATTGGTCGCACGATACTGGGTTAAACGTTCCTTCAGCGGTTAATCTTCCGCCGGATACCTATAGCGTGACGGTAACCGATGTCAACGGCTGTACTGCGACCACTGCTGCAACCGTTGCCCCAAATCCTGGTCCGCAATCAGTAACCTCGGTCAATACCAACGCTGCCTGTGGTTTGCAGGATGGTTCGGTCAGTGTTAATGTTGGCTCGGGTACGCCACCATACGCCTACGCATGGGCGCACGACACTGGGTTATCCAGCAATACGGCTGTTAACTTGGGAGCAGGTTTATATGCTGTTACCATTACAGATATGGATGGCTGTACTGCCACCGCAGTCCAGTCGGTTTCGAATGATGCCGCTCCAGACCTGACCCTCACGGCCAAAACCGACGCCAATTGCAGCTTGCCAAACGGCAGTGCTGCGGTTTCGGCAACTGGGGGTGTTTTGCCTTATACATTCGAATGGTTCAATGCTGCCATGCCCCAGTCCCCATTTGCACAGAATGTTTCTGCTGTAAATAACCTCCCAGCAGCTACCTATTTCGCGAAGCTTACCGATGCGAATGGCTGTGTACGCTTTTTAACCATAACAATAGACGATACGCCAGGATTTAGTCTTATGGCTACTGCCCAGGCGGTCAGCTGTACGGGGCTGGATGATGGTATTGCCAGTGTTACGGTTGCAAATGGCGGTACTGCGCCTTTCCAGTATCTTTGGAATAACAACCACCAAACCCCCAATAATACCGGATTGGGAGCAGGCAACTATACTGTAACCGTCTCGGATGCATTGGGATGCACACAAACGGCCAGCATAAATATTACAGCGCCAAGCTCCATCCAGGTCATCGCCACTTCCCTGACTCCACCCACTTGTTCGGGTTCGAATAATGGCACTGTAACGGTCAATGCTTCCGGCGGGAACGGAACAGGATTCAGTTATGACTGGCCGGGCGGTATTGCTGGGGCAACTCTAAGCAATGTAAGCCCTGGAATTTATACCGTAACCGTTACAGACCCATCGGGATGCACAGGAACCTTATCCATACCGATACAGGATCCCCAGCCCATTAACCTGACATTTACCGTAACACTACCATTGTGTTCAGGTCAAACCAACGGCTTGATCTCTGCTGCTGTTATTGGTGGAAATGGCGGATATCAATTCAATTGGAGCAATGGTCAAATAACACCCACAGCATTGAGTCTTGGCGCGGGAACTTTCATCCTGACCGTCACGGACAATAAAGGCTGTACCGCATCATCCACGGTTTCGGTGCAATCGCCTCAGCCTGTACTTGTTACGGTAAATCAGGGAGTACCTGCCTGTGGCGGAGCAGCAACCGGGCAACTGATCGCCAATGCATCTGGTGGAACGGGTTCATTATCCTACCTATGGAGCGATCCATTTGGCCAGACCGATCCTACGGCAAGCACCTTGAGCGCTGGAACATTTACCGTTACCGTTACCGATGCCAATGGGTGTACTAATATAAATCAATCAACCATTGTTACTGCACCGGCTGTAATAGCAGCAATTACTCAGGTCAGCGATGTTTCTTGTGGCGGTAGCAACGACGGATCAGCTACGGTAAACGGAAGTGGCGGAACGGGTAATTTCAACTATTTATGGAATGACCCAGCAGGCCAAAATTCTGCAACAGCAACAGGACTAGCTTCCGGAATCTATATAGTATCCGTTATTGATGCCGTTGGGTGTTCGGCTACAGCCAGTGCCACGATCCAGGCCGCAAATGATGTGGTAGCCAATATCGCCGGGATAAGCGGCCCGACTTGCAATGGATTGACCAACGGCACGATTAATATTTTTATTCCGGGCAACACGGCAGGTTTCACGTTTCAATGGAACGATCCTGCGGCACAAACAACCCAAAATGCACAGAGTCTTACTCCTGGTAACTATGCCGTCACCATCACGAACCCGGACGGATGTACTAAAGTGCTCGCTGCTACAGTGCCTGTGACACCGCCTGTCACCATCGCTATACAGCAAATAAACGGGCCTTTATGTGCTGGTCAAAATAACGGAACAGCACAAGTGCTTGGGGGAGGAGGCACAGGCACACTGAGTTACTTATGGAGCGATCCATTGGGACAAACAACCCCTGTTGCTTTTGCATTGAGTGCAGGCAATTATACCGTCACAGTAACCGATGCAAATGGTTGTACCCAATCGCAAGTGGTGATTGTACCCGGAGCTACACCATTGCTGGCACAGATCAGCGGGTTTACCGCACCACTTTGTGCCGGACAGTCTAACGGAACGGCCAGCACAACTGTTTCCGGTGGCACCGGCGCCTACAATTGGCTGTGGAGCAATGCCCAAACAGCCCAAACAGCCATAAACCTGAGTTCTGGTACATACACGGTTACGATCAGTGACCAGAATGGGTGTACCACCACAGCAACTGCTGCCATTCCTGCCACACCGCCTTTATCACTCAGCCAGGTGTCGTCAATCTCTCCGACCTGTTCCGGGCTATCCGATGGAGCGATCACTGTGAGCGGAGCAGGAGGTACCGGATCGTTAATTTTCTCGTGGGGCACTA
Organism: Saprospiraceae bacterium; assembly: GCA_030645295.1. Lineage (GTDB taxonomy): Bacteria > Bacteroidota > Bacteroidia > Chitinophagales > Saprospiraceae > M3007. Next base: position 6,371 of record JAUSMG010000030.1, read on the forward strand.
CACCGCCACAGAGCGGCATAACTGCCACCAACCTGCCAGCAGGCACCTATGCAGTAACGCTTAGCGATCAAAACGGTTGTATTACCAGCAGCTCCTATACCATCTCGCCAACCACAGCTATCGTGGTGCTCCTGAACAGCCAACAACCCTTATGCGCCAATGCGCCCACAGGAAGTATCACTGCCACAGTTTCAGGAGGCACACCGGTATATGGCTACCTTTGGAACAACGGGCAAACAACGGAGACTGCCAGCAACCTGACGGCTGGTACATATACCGTTACAGTGAGTGATCAAAATGGTTGTACTCAGGTACAAAACGCCGGGATTTCACCTGTTACACCCGCGATTAACGGTGCTGTATTCAGCAGCAGTGCACCCGGATGTGCAGGCGGAAACGATGGCGCCATTGCCCTTTCGGCATCGGGCGGAAGCGGTGCGCTGAATTTCAGCTGGTTGGATGGTGGTACAGGTTCTCAGCGCAATAACCTGTTGGCAGGAACGTACACCGTGACGATTAACGACGCAGTAGGATGCACCTCGATCCTTAATGTAACCCTAATTGATGGACCGGTTTTTGTGGTCGAACTGGGTGCAGCCGATACATCAATTTGTGGAGGAGATGCCCT
>JAUSMG010000037.1 GCA_030645295.1 Saprospiraceae bacterium
AAATTACCGCCCGAAGGACAAGGTGCGAAGGCGGGTTCATTGCTCAACGCCAAATCACCACCCGAAGGGCGAGGTGCGAAAGCAGCTTTATTTTGCCAACAAATGTTTCTTCAAAAAGGCTCTTCCCGATCCAGTCTTCAAATACTGCTCAAATTCAAAGGCCCTCGTCCGTTCTGGAAACGCGCAACACCATGTCAATCGAACAGGAAGTCTTTCCTTTGTTATGGGAACCCAGCCTTTTTGGTGCCGGGTGAAGCGTTCTCGTAAATTACTTGTGCATCCGGTGTATAATTGGCCGTCGTTGCAGGTCAAGACGTAAACATAATAAAACGCAGCAAAAGGGTTTTCTGTCGTATTTTCATTGGCTGACATGTTGGTTGTTTCATGTGGCCTTTGGTTATTGGTTACTAAAACGAACCGCCTTCGCACCGCCTACGGCGGCACTATGGCGGTTAAAGCGGAGAGACGGGGATTCGAACCCCGGATACGCTTTTGGCGTATACACACTTTCCAGGCGTGCTCCTTAAACCACTCGGACATCTCTCCTTTACCCGCCATAGCGCCTTCGCCCGAAGGGCAAGGTGCGAAGGCGGGTTCTTTGCTCAACGCCCTGTAACCGCCCGAAGGGCAAGGTGCGAAGGCGGGTTCTTTCAAATTCTCCAACCCACCGCCTTCGCCCTAAACGGGCTATGGCGGTCAAGGCGGTTTTTTTCTTCAAATTTTGGCAATCCCCGCCTTCGCCCTAAACGGGCTTCGGCGGGTGAAGGGGCGCAAAGGTAAATACACCTGCCGCAAAATCCAAGCCCGAATTCAAACAGAAATTTTCAGGCGCAACACTTTTACCTTTGCCAACCTAGAATTTCAAAATATGAGCCTTAAAAAAAGAGCCGCCAGCTTTAATTTCGCCATTCAGGGGATGAAAGAACTGTTCAAAAGCCAACCCAATGCACGCATCCATGCGGCGGCGGCGGTCATGGTCGTGGCAGCAGGTTTTTATTTCCAGATATCGCACACAGAATGGATCCTTGTGACGTTATGCATTATAATGGTGTTCAGCCTCGAAGCAGTGAATACCGCCATTGAATTTCTTACAGATTTAGTTTCTCCAGGCTTTCATCCTTTGGCGGGTAAGGCAAAAGATGTGGCAGCGGCGGCAGTTTTGATGGCCGCGATTGGAGCGGTCGCAATAGCGGGAATTGTTTTTATACCACGAATTTTCGCCTGGTTTTCAGATTGAGTCCAAAAATGAGCGTGTTCCAGTATTTTTTTTGTGTAATTTTTTTTGGGATGAAAAATCGTCCTGATTCCTCATTCAATGATTGAATTCCGGCTTTTTGCGCTTAAATTTTGCAAAAAACGGACATTTTTAAAGAAAAAATGACTCAAAAAGGGCCCCAAAAAGAGGAATTTTAAAAAGGGCTTGGTTGTAATTGTACTCCTTACACTATTTTCACCCCTCGAAAATTCGCCTCCCGTTTTTGATTCAGGCATTTCCCGGGTTTGTCAAATTTATTTTGGTCCTGTACACACCAACTTTTTCAGTCTTTGCATCTACTTGCTTGACGGGTGTTTTACAGGACAAAAAAACTTTTGAAGCAATACCGGGTTTCGCTGATACCAGAATAGAGGTAGGTCAAACTAAAATCATTCATTCACAAAATTTAAAAGCAGCATGTCAGCAGCAAAACCCACTCAAGCATCACAACAAGGAAGCAGCCTCGGAGCCTGGCTTCCATTCATGATCATCATCTTGTTGTACGTTGTATCTTTCGTAATTTGGAAATTCGTGTTCGGCGCAGGTCCCAACTTTGTTGATGGCGACAATGCCAAAGACCCACTTCCCGGCAACTACTTAGGGGTTATTTATAAAGGTGGGTTTGTTGTACCCTTGCTTCTTACCACTTTCTTTACGGTAATCGTGTTTGTATTCGAACGCTTCATTACCCTAAACAAAGCACAGGGCACAGGCAATATTGACCTATTCGTTCGTAATATCAAAGGTCTTCTTGACAAGGGCGATTTAGGAGGTGCAGTTGCTGCTTGCGATCGGCAAAAAGGCGCCGTCGCCAATGTAGTTCGCGCAGGGCTTCACAGATATGCCGAAATGGAAAAAACAACAGGCATGGAAAAGGACGAAAAGGTAATGGCCATCCAGAAAGAGGTTGAAGAGGCAACCACACTCGAACTTCCTATGCTGGAAAAAAACCTTAATATTTTGGCTACTGTGGCTTCTGTCGCTACGTTGCTTGGTCTTTTTGGGACCGTATTGGGGATGATTCGAGCATTTGCTGCTTTGGCCAACGCCGGTGCTCCAGACTCTACGGCGCTTGCAACAGGTATTGCTGAAGCGCTTATCAATACTGCATTGGGTATCGGAACTTCTGCGCTTGCCATTATTGCATACAATTTCTTCACAGGTCGCATTGACTCTATGACCTATCGCATTGACGAAGCTGGTTACAGCCTGACTCAGACTTATGCCACAAAAGGACATTAAACTAAACAAATATGCCTAAGAACAAGCCTAAACGGAGCGCACCTTCCGTTGATATGACGGCCATGTGCGATGTGGCTTTCCTTTTGCTTACCTTCTTTATGCTCACCGCAAAGGCGAAGCCACAGGAAACCCTGGTTATTGACACCCCGTCGTCTATTTCTGAGACCAAGCTACCCGATGCAGGCACCCTCACGGTTTTGGTCGGCAAAGACGGGAAAATATTCCTTGACATGACCGGCCAACATACGCGCCTGAGCCTCATTGATGATTTTAATAGTAGGTACCAACTTGGCCTCAACGACGAACAGAAGTTGAAGTTTTCCAATCTTGGTAGCTTTGGCGTGGCGCGCAACCAGCTAAAAAAATTCATTGATCTCTCCCCCGCAGAACGCAGCGCTTTCCCAGCCGCAGGCATTCCGGTGGATACGTCAGACGTTAATAAAAGCGAGTTGGCTGACTGGATTCACAATGCCCGGCTTGCGCAATTTCGCATGAAACAAGAGGGCAAAGTGAAAGAAGAGTACGTAATGATCGTGAAGGCTGACAAAGACACGCCTTACCCTGCTGTGCAAAAGGTGATAAACACGCTGACGGACATCAACGTCAACAAGTTTAACCTGATCACCAGCATGGAAGGCAAGGCCGAGAAGAAGTAACCATTTTCGTTCACAAAAAAAGCAACAGCGATATGTCTGAAATAGCTCAAGACGGTGGTGGTGGTCATAAGAAAGGTGGAAAGGTCCGGTCCAAAAAAATGTCCACACGCATCGACTTTACGCCGATGGTGGACCTGGGCTTCCTGCTCATTACCTTTTTCATGCTCACTACGACCCTCGCCAAACCACAAATTATGGCACTCGTGATGCCTGACAAAGATATCAAGAAGGAAGACGTAGAGCCAGTAAAGGAGTCGAAAGTACTCACGCTACTATTAGGTGGCGACGACAAAGTGTACTGGTATGAGGGTATCACAGATGCAAAACTCGATTCCACGGATTATTCAGCAGAAGGACTTCGCCAGGTTATCTTGAATAAGATGGATAAGGTAAGAGAACAATTCCAACTGGAAACGTACAAGAAAAAGAATAAGGACGGAGAGGAAATTGAGTACAAAGATGGCTCCTACATAAATGTCATCATCAAGCCGACCAAAGATGCGCGGTACAAGAACCTCGTGGATGCACTCGACGAGATGGCTATTACCAAGGTACGGTATTACGTAATCCTTGACGTGTCGCCACTGGAAGAGGTATTTATGAAAAACCCTGCGGGCGGACTGAAATTCAGTGTTGAAGAACAAGTAGAAGCCGCTACAAAATAATTTTAAGTCAAGCGGTGACATTAAGTCACCACCTGACTCGGTGTCAAAATTTTAAAAGGACTTAAATTAAAAAAACTATGGCAGACGAAAAAAGCACAACCATCTATCGGGATATGCTGGATATCATCTTTGCCGACCGAAATAAGGCATACGGAGCCTACCAGCTCCGGCGTGAATACCCGAAGTATTTGACTCGCGCACTTGGTTTTGGCTTGGGACTGATCGTCTTGGTTTTCGCAGCCCCGCTTATCATGCAAGCGGTAGGTGGGATGCTCCCGAAGGAAAAACCGATAGACGTGGTTGCAGAACTCGGCCCACCACCGGATATTGATCCGAACAATCCGCCGCCGCCACCGCCACCGCCACCACCCACGCCGCCGCCGCCTACGCGCTCGACGGTAAAATTCGTGCCTCCTGTTATCAAGAAGGACGAAGAGGTAGTGGAAGAAGAGCAAAAGGCGGTGGAGGAACTCCTCGAAAAGAAGGAGGATATCGGCACGGAGGATAAAAAGGGCAATGACGAGGCTCCCCCATCCGATGTTTCTGCGCCGAGTCTTGACCCGGTGATCGAAGCGCCGAAAGTGGTGGAGAAGACCTACGAAATGTTCGACATCCAGAAGGAGCCGAGCTTCCCCGGAGGTTTGCAGGAGATGTACAAATGGCTCAACAAGAATGTGGTGTACCCTGAAATGGCAAAAGAAGCCGGTATTTCAGGCCAGGCAGTACTCACTTTTGTGGTCGGAAAAGATGGTAGCATCAAAGAGGTCACCATTGTGAAAGACCCAGGCGGCGGCTGCGGCAAATCCGTAAAATCTACGGTGGAAAAAATGCCTAAGTGGAGTCCTGGTGAAGCCAACGGCCACCCTGTGAAAGTGCGCTACACGCTTCCTTTCAAATTTAAGCTCGAGTAATAAAAGCTTATTCAGCAATTTTTCCAAAAGCGGTATCCCGAGGTTCGGGGTGCCGCTTTTGTTTTTTACCGATTGTTAAACCAAGTATACCGCATTTTTTTATAAAAAAACATCCTATTGAACACGCCAAAATATTCATTATCAGCATCTTACCCTAAAATGATCACATGTTAAACATCCCTAATTTCAACACCCAGTATTATGCCACTCGTAATGCCCGAAGACAATGGCCCCACTGACCCTGTAAAGTGATCAAAGGTGCTCACACTTCTGGCGATTTGCCAGGTTCGCTACTATTGTGTGATGGAGGTTTCGGAGGAGGAATCCGAACGTTTTTATAGTGATGAAACTTCCCGAAAGTTTTATCCCGAAAAATCGGGATCGGAAAGCGGAATCCATTAAAAAATTAAATCTCCACCCACCAAAAAACCCGCATTCTACATCTTATTAATTAAAGGTCGGCCAGCCAATCCTCAAAAGACCCTCTTTTTCACACTAAAAATTTTGCACCATGACTACCCATGAATCTGTGTCGCAATGCGACGCACTGGACATCGTTTTCGCCAACCGAAACCGTGCTTATGGAGCGTATCAACTGCGCCGTGAGTATCCGAACGCACTGGGCAGGGCCCTGGGAGTTGCACTTTTGCTGATGGGGGCGATCGTATTGTTAACGCACATTTTAGCAGCACTTTCAAGCAAGCTTTCCGAAGCGCCGCCCGAAGCGCCTGATGAGGAACGGTCTATTACGGAGTTTAAGGTGGAAACTCCTCCTCCAACAGTGCTGAGCCCTCCTCCACCATCGATCGCTTATACCCCTCCGGTAGTCGCTCCAGATAATGAGGTGTCGGAAGAAGCGCCCGTCGACGTGCAAACCGTGCTGGAGGACCCCCGTAATGTTGGCAGCCAAACCATAACCGGTATTGATGAAGCACCGCCATCATTGGATCCGCCCGGTACAGGATTAGACATCATCGAAGCTCTAAAACCTGCGGAGGATGAGCCTTTTGAATCCTTCGCGGTGAATAAAATGCCGAGTTTCCCAGGAGGCGAGGCAGAGATGTTCAAATGGATCTACAAGCACATCGTCTACCCCGAAATGGCAAGAGAGGCCGGCACGGAAGGTTCGGTCGTATTGACCTTTGTAGTGGGTAAAGATGGCGGTATCACCGACATTGCGGTAGTGAGAACCCCTGCAGGTGGGAGCATTTTAGGAAAAGAAGCTACCCGTGTTGTGAAATCAATGCCACTATGGAGCCCTGGCGAAGCCAATGGTCACCCGGTTAAGGTGCGTTTCACATTGCCAATCCGGTTTGCGCTGAAATAGACTTTGGACTTTTTGGACCTTGGACTTTGGACAATGGACTTTGGATTTGTTGCCTGCTGCTGCAAAATTTCGGGTTTATAACCTCCAGATTCCAAAGTCCAGCGTCCAAAGTCTATCGTCCAAAGTCCAGCGTCCAAAGTCCAGCGTCCAAAGTCCATTGTCCAGCGTCCATTGTCTAGCGTCCAAAGTCCAAAGTCCAATGTCCAATGTCCAATGTCCAATGTCCAATGTCCAAAAAAATACTTTTCAGAAAATTCCTGAGGAGCATTTTTTATTTGATTTTCTACCTTTCGGTCAAATTAATAACCATTACCCCAACTCACTCACTCACTCACTCACTCACTCACTCACTCACTTCATGCCTATCTCTCGCCGCCAACTTTTAAAAACCCTGGGCGCTGCCACGGGTGCAGCAGTTCTGACCGGTTTTTCCGCAGAACAGGAGTTTTTTCAAATCCCATTGCTTTCAGAGGAAAATCCGCTTTACAAAAAGCCTGCAAAACCCATTACGGTCGTCACGATTGGCGCCGGAAACCGGGGCAATGTGTATGGCAATTATGCTATTTCCTTCCCGGATGAATTGGATGTGGTAGGCGTGGCCGAACCGATTGCATTGCGCAACGAGCGCTATACCCAAAAACACAAAATTGAAGCAGCAAATCGATTCACAACCTGGGAACACGTTTTTGATCGTCCCAAATTCGCGGATGCGGTGTTGATCACTACGCCGGATAATTTGCACTATGGCCCTTGCATGGCAGCCCTCAAAGCGGGCTACGATGTGTTGTTGGAAAAACCCATTTCTCCCTCTGAAAAGGAATGTCGCGACATCCTAGCGCTGGCCAAAAAAACGGGACGTATCGTGGCGGTATGTCACGTTTTGCGGTACGCACCTTATTTTGAAAAACTCCGCGAACTGATGCAAGGCGGGGCCATCGGAGAAATTGTGAGCATGCAACACATTGAACCAATTGAACATATACATATGAGTCACAGCTATGTGCGTGGCAACTGGCACGACCGTCACGCAACTACGCCCATTATCCTCGCCAAAAGCTGCCACGACCTTGACATTCTCCGTTGGCTCGTTGGCAAGCCTTGTAACAAAATTGTGGCCATGGGCGGCATCAAATGGTTCAGGAAAGAAAGTGCCCCGGTTGGCAGCACCCCGCGGTGTATGGATGGGTGTGCGGTTGAAGGGACCTGCCCGTATTCTGCCATGAAAATTTACTATCGGAACCGCCAGCGCACCTACGTTTTTGACCTGCCGGAAGAGAAGGAAAAACAAGGCGACTATATTCTAGAAAAACTCCGCACCACCAATTATGGTCGCTGCGTGTACCACATGGACAATAACCAGGAGGATCACTACATTGCCTCAATGGAGTTTGAAGGCGGCACCACGGCCAATTTCTCCATGGAAGCCTTTACATCCTACGAGGGTCGCCGCACCCGCGTAATGGGTAGCATGGGCGACATTGTAGGGGATATGGAAACTTTCACGCTGACCGATTTCCGCACCGGAAAACGTACGGTGTACGATAATTCCAGTGGCGATGGCCACGGCGGGGGCGACTGGCGTTTGGTGCGCAACTGGCTCCAGGCGGTCTCCCAACGCAAGCCCGAATTGCTAACCTCTACCATTGATGCCTCCATTGAAAGTCATGTGATGGGCTTCATGGCGGAAAAAAGCAGGAAAACTGGCAAGGTGGAAGGAGTGCGGGTGTGATGCCGCTCCCGGATATTTTTTGGACCTTGATTTTGGTGTTTTACCTCCTTGCCGCCTTCGTTCAACTGGTCGCATGGTTGGGTGTTTTTGGGAA
>JAUSMG010000046.1 GCA_030645295.1 Saprospiraceae bacterium
ACAAAATCCGCTGGTACAGCAACAGCCCCGACGCCGTCTAAACGGGCCGGGGCTGTTGATATCCGTAACATGTGACGGATTGAAGGTGCATCAGATGATGATGCCGCTTTAAATAGCGTGCCTTCAGGCAACTTTTTTGGCTGAACTGAGCGATTCTATGGCTATTTCCCAAAGCATTTCATAAGGAACCACCTCTATCTCGTGGGTTTGGTTGGCAACCTGTAAGCGGGTTTCTTTCAATTTTTTCAAAAAACGTTCCGCTTTGGCTACACTTTGAACCGGATCAAAACCGCTGGTAGGTATTTGCAGCAACATCTTAAGAAAAAAGTAACTGCGCTGCGCATTGACGCCCCGCAAATGGCGATAGCAGTATTGTTCTACTGCCTCCACCTCATCCAACACCTGAGAAAATCTGCGTTCCTGTAGCAATAAAAGCATCTTAACCACCATTATGGCTATGATGATACCACTCTTGTCTTTTGAAAAGAGGGGGGGGGCGTTGATAATTTTTGCAAGTTTGAACTTTTGTGCATTTGTTTTGGCTGGCGCCTTGCCAGCCAAAACGAGGTAATAGAAAAAAGCCTCATAAATGCTCCAAGTCTCCTTTACGTTCTCCGGTAAAAATTCAAAGCGAGCATGGTGGAGTGTTTCGTATAAGATGTCTGCGGCGCGCCCGAACTCTCCTGTGTGTAAAGACAATTGCAAATACAATTCCTTGTTTTTGAACCAGTTGAAAGTCCCTTTTTGCAATATTTTGAGACAATAATCTGCTGATTCCGTCCCCTCCTCAAACTGCCGCAACTGGATATTGCAAATGAGGCGCTGATAATAAAATATTTGTAACGGCACGCGCGCCTCATACACGCGGCCTTTAAAAAATTGGATGGCCTCGTTGCAGGCAACCAATGCTTTTTCATAGTCGTTTGCAGCGGTGTACCGCATCAGTCCAATCATGTAACCATACATCTGAAGCTTGTAAGTAGCGTGCTCCAACATATAGGGGCTGATTTGCTCCCAATATTCAGTAGCCAGACGGCTTACTTCGGGCTGAGTAGAGCGGTTGTTGACGTAACGGACTATAAGTGTAGTGTATAGGGCCTCCGCCAGGTTCTCTGCATCATAGGTCTTTCGGTACCGCTCGAACACTTCGTGGGCTTCCCTGAACTTTCGGTCGTTACTTTCACGAAGGCCATATTGTATGCGCAGGTAGGAGGCAATATCCATCGCAAGCAGTGTAAAATCAAACTTCTCCGCCTGCCGTAACAATCGGGTAGCAATAGAAACTGCCGCAGCATTGGCATTTTGTCCCGTAAGGATTCGAACCATCGCCCATTGTCGGTGGCAATCGTAATACGCCCTTTGATAATCAGAATAAGTTTTTTGATTGCCGTCGATCTCCAGCACGGCATTCAGAATTCGCGCTCGAAAGTCGGACTTCAACTTTCGGTATTTAGAGCCTTGAAAGCTCTCGTCGTACAGCGCTTTGGCCGCGGCGGCGTCCGTAGAGAAATTGCCCATGGCAATGCCATCCCACAAGGCGAGCAACTTGGACTTTGCGTCCGCTCTCCTGAAGGGTTGGATGTTGTGCTGTACGAGCAGCAAGATGATTTCCTTAAGGTCCTGCATAGGCTTACGCTTCCCTCATTTTCATTTGCCCTGGCAAACAGAAATTAAAGTGATTAAAAAAATAATGCAAGGAGTCTGATGCAATGAAGGCACTTCAAAAGCATACCCAAAGTTTGCCAAAGTATATCCCGGCAAAAAAATCCCGCATTAAGCGGTAAGAGAAGAGGGGGATTAAGCGGATTACAAAGGACGACAATACTAAAATCAATACATGGACAAAGATAGCGATTTCTTTTTAATTAAAAAAAACGCTCCAACCTTTATAAAGGCAAAAGGCTGGAAAGCCAATATAATTACAACAAATTTTAGGCCACATTTTACTAATAAAAATGCAGATACACCGTTTTGCCAGATGTTCCATCATCATCACTACATGAACAAACTCCTCTTTTTCATTTTTCTTTTCCCAATTTGCACCGCGGCCCAAAACCTCGTAGTCAACCCTTCCTTCGAGCAGATCAAACCAGATGCCGTGGTTGTTCCCTGCGAATTCACCCAATATTCCTACGATTTTCCCAGAAGAGCTGCCCACTGGACCAGCTTTCGCGATGGGACGCCCGACCTGCTCCGGGCTGCAGAAAATTGTGATTGGCTGCTACAAGTTCACTCGGGGGAACAATGCCTCGGGATCATTACTTTTTTACCCGCCGAAGATGTAGGTCAACGCACTGATTTTCATGAATTCGTACAAGGACAACTCTCCGCGCCACTCAAGCCCGGTCTGAAATACAAACTCGAATGTTGGGTGCTCAACGATTCTGTCATCGCCAAGACGCATTTGAGCAAGGTTTATGGTCCAAAAACGCCTGTTGTGCCGCTGCAATCCGGCAATCTTGGGTTTTGTTTTTCTGTTGAACCGTTTAAACTGAACGAGATCTCACCGGCCGCCATCGCTGCCACAAAGCGGCGTCCACAGGTCAATTTTGCCGAGATCGTTGGCGCCAGCGGATCCTGGATCAAACTTGCGACCACCTTTATTCCCGACCGTCCGTTTCAGCACTTTACGGTGGGGAATTTTTTTTCTGACAAGCTGACCATCAATGATTTATCCGCCGAACAGCATAAAATAATTGAACAGAAAAACACCAGCTTGGCGGCGCCCATGGACAAAATAAAAAGGGTTAATTACCTCTGTATTGACAATGTTTACATTGCCCTGGAAAACCCTCCGCCCCTACCCGTTTCGCTCGAAAAAGCACTTTTAAAAGACAAAAAATATACTTTCAATGCGGGAGTGTTGTTTGATTCAGGCAAAGCAGATCTCCGCCCGGAAGCGGGTGTGGAACTGGATTCGCTGCTCGCATTTCTACAAAAATTCCCGGATGTAGTACTCGGCATCAGCGGCCATACCGATGATGTGGGCACGGACGAATACAACCTCGATCTTTCAGAACGTCGCGCAAAATCAGTGCAGGACTATCTGGAAATCAAGGGTGTACGTGCTGATCATCTTCGCTCGCGCGGGTTTGGGGAAACCCGACCTGTGGCAGAGAATAGTACAGAACCAGGACGGCAGGCAAACAGAAGAGTAGAGTGTATTGTCTTGAAAAATTAAACTCAAAAGGCTCGCAGCGGACAATCCCAGGGTTAAAATACATTTAAACCCGGCCGTTCCGCGAAACACACTGCTGTTTCGCTGTTTCTTTGTGATCGTTTTTGAATATCATTCCAACCATATACCATCCAAAAAATTATGCACAGCTCCCACCACACGTTTACCCGCCTTTTTACCCGCAGTAGCCTTTTTACCCGCCGTAGCCTTGGCGTAGGCGGGGGCGTACTCTGCCTTCTTTTCTCCACCATTTCGCTTTTTGCCCAAAACCCCATCAAATGGTCGTTCACGGCCAAAGACGCGGGCAATTGCCAGGTAGACCTCATTTTCACCGGTGTTCTGGAGGAAGGCTGGTGCACGTACTCCCAGTTTCTGGAAAGCGAAGACGGGCCGGTAGCCACCTCCATTACTTTCGAGGAAAACCCAGGCTTCAAACTGATCGGCAAAGCCAAAGAGAGTGGCGAAATCATCAAAACGCACGACGCCATCTTCAATATGAACCTTACTAAATTCAAGCACAAGGCCATTCTCACGCAACGGGTGGAAGTAAAAGACCCGGGTAAACCCATTGTTGGATACGTCAATTATATGACCTGCAACGACGAAATGTGCCTGCCGCCCAAAGACGCAGATTTTTCGATTAAAATTCCCGTGCTTAAGGGCTGCAGCGCAAAAACGTCCAACAATTGATTCACCTTTTTTGTCCAAATAATATGCACACCGGCATTCGTACCATTTTCTTCACACTGTTTGCAGTGTTAATCAATACGGCTGCTTTTGCCCAAAATCCTGTAAAATGGAGCTTTGAAGCCAAAGACGCAGGCAATTGTCAGGTAGACCTCGTTTTTACAGCCACCATTGACGACGGCTGGTACACTTATTCTCAGTTCCTCGAAAGTGAAGACGGACCAGTGCCGACGACCATCACGTTCCAGGAATCTGCTCACTATAAATTACTGGGCAAAGCCAAAGAAGGCGGCAACATCATCAAAGTGTACGATAAGGTGTTTGACATGAACCTCACCAAGTTCAAGCATAAAGCCGTACTCACCCAACGCGTCGAATTAAAAGACCCGGGCAAGCCTGTCAACGGCTACCTCAGCTTCATGGTTTGTAACGATGAAATGTGTCTGCCGCCCAAAGACGTGGACTTCACATTTCAAATCCCGGCAGTCAGTGGCTGCGCAGGTGCTACCACTCCACCCACAAATACGGAAGGGACAACAAAAGAAGCCGATAAAACGGTACCCGGACCAGCCCTCGCAGACACTGTTTATGGTAAAACTGAAACAGGTCCAGGTCCGGTTGAGCCAAACGACCCAAATTTCAAAGGATTCTTCTACTCCAAACGCGAAATAAACTCCGCTCAATTCGTGGGCAATTGCGGCGATACCAGTGCACAAGGTAGCGGTGAGGACGATTCCTGGGTAACCCTGTTCCTGCTTTGTTTCATTGGCGGCCTCATCGCGTTGCTTACGCCGTGTGTGTTCCCGATGATCCCGATGACGGTGAGTTTCTTTGTAAAACGCTCCAAAGACCGTCGTGCAGGTCTACGCAATGCATTTATCTATGCGGGCAGCATTGTATTGATCTTTGTGGTGCTTGGGTCGGCCCTCACGGCATTGCTCGGACCATCAGTGCTCAATAATATGAGTACGAATATGTGGTTTAACTTGTTGATGTTCGTGCTTTTGGTCGTGTTCGCGTTTTCCTTTTTTGGCTTTTATGAAATTCAGTTGCCCTCGTCCTGGGTAAATAAAAGTGATAAAATGGCCGACCGTGGTGGCCTTTTAGGCACTTTCTTCATGGCTTTCACACTTGTGCTGGTGTCGTTTTCCTGCACAGGCCCAATCGTGGGCACCTTGCTGGTTGAAGCCGCCCGCTCCAATGCTGGGGCCTCGCTTTTGGGCTTTATTCCGCTCAAACCGGCCATTGGGATGTTTGGTTTTGGTCTGGGCCTTGCCTTGCCATTTGGCCTGTTTGCCATGTTCCCGGGCTGGCTCAATTCCCTGCCCAAATCGGGTGGTTGGATGGACAATGTGAAAGTGACACTCGGCATCCTGGAACTCGCGCTGGCATTCAAATTTCTAAGCACTGCCGACATGGTTGAACAGTGGGGCATTCTGAAATTTGAGCCCTTTATGGTCATCTGGATCTTGTGCGCACTGTTGTTAGGGCTTTACCAACTCAGTATATTAAAATGGAAGGGCAATGAGAGCAAACCCGGAATTGCGCGTATAACCCTGGCACTGTCCTCCATTGCTTTTGCCATATACGTCGGCTGGGGCCTGGTCGGTTACAAATCGCTTTCCCTGCTCAGCGGACTGGCGCCGCCGGTACATTACAGCTTCAAAAAAAGCCACGAAGTAAAGGCCCATGATGGCCCCGGATGTCCGCACGGACTGGATTGTTACCATGATTTTGACGAGGCTATGGCAGTGGCTAAACTGGAAAACAAGCCGATCTTCGTAGATTTTACGGGACATGGCTGCGTCAATTGCCGCAAAATGGAAGAAACCGTTTGGCCTCAGGAAGGCATTCTGGATCGCTTGCGCAATGATTACGTGGTCGTCTCCCTGTATGTGGACGAGAAAGTCCGCCTATTCCCGGACAATGATTTTGCCTACCTGCTCGATCCCAAAACGGGCGAAAAACTCCGCACCGTCGGCTCAAAATGGGCCTCTTTTCAGGTCAATAACTTTGACGTAAGCGCCCAGCCATACTACGT
>JAUSMG010000223.1 GCA_030645295.1 Saprospiraceae bacterium
GGTATCAAGTGCAAACACGGCAACTGCTTCCAGGAGTATGTGTCCAGCACGAAGTGGATGTAGTGGCCGAACAGGAAGACGAACTGATCTGGGTGGAATGCAAATACCATCCGATGGCCGGGTCGGTGAGCAATATAAAAATACCGTTGTACATCCATTCGCGGTTCCGGGATATGGAACAATATTGGACAAAAAACCAGTCCAAGCAAAATGAGCAAAAAGTGGAGGGCTGGATCGTAACGAATACCCGTTTTTCAGACGATGCGATGGATTACGGACGCTGCGCCGGAATGCGGCTGGTCGGCTGGAACTACCCAGCCAAAGGAAGTCTCCGGGAAATGGTGGACGAAGCAAGGGTTCACCCGGTTACCTGCCTGACCCTACTGACCCGCAATGAAAAAACCAGATTACTGGAACACAACATCATTTTAAGCAAGACGCTAAGCAGGCCTGGAAGATGGTCTGAGCTCCTCCATCTCTCCAACGAACGCCGGGACAAAGTGATGCAGGAAGCAAGCGCCTTGTAATCATAAATCAAATTGCCATGGATTGGCTACAATCACTTTCCGCCTTTGTCAGCCCGGCCCTGCTCAGCCTGATCGTATCGGCTGGTATTGGACTGATCATCGGTTTGGAACGGGAGTTCAATACGCAGGACGATCCTGCCCATGTCGGCGGTATACGCACCTTCGTGCTGGTGGCTATCCTGGGCAATGTATCCGATTGGGTGGCTAAAAACACGACACCGGCGCTGCTGGTTGCCGCTTTGGCGGGCTTCTTTATTTTGGTCTGTGTAGCCTATTATGTACAAACACAAAAAGGGAAAATCGGGCTGACCACTGAGGCCGCTTTATTGCTGACCTTTCTTCTGGGCATCGCCAATTCAAAGGGCTTAATGCAAGAATCGCTGGCGGTGGTAGTACTGATGACTGTTGTACTCTCGCTTAAAGACCAGCTTCATGGTTTTATCAAGCAGATCACAAAGGAAGAGTTGTTTGCCTTTATCAAGTTTATTGTACTGGCGTTACTCATTCTGCCCATGTTGCCCACGGAACCTTTTGGGCCAGACAATTTGCTGACACCCAGGGACTTAGGATATATCGTCGTTTTGGTGCTTTCCATCAGTTTTACGGGGTATCTGTTACTGAAATTCGGCAGTCCGCAAAAAGGCATTTTGTTGACCTCCATTATCGGAGGCTTGTTTTCCTCTACTTTGATCGCCTGGGTTTTTTCTTCTAAAAGTCGGGAACGGCCAGACCTCTCCCCTGCCTATGGCTCCGGGATAGTACTGGCATCCACAATTATGTTTGTCCGCGTATTTTTTTGGGCTGCAATCTTTGCGTTTCCGGTTGCAAAGGATTTGTTTCTACCCCTTTTACTGATGCTGTTGGTCAGTTTGGCGCCTACCTGGAAAGTGCTTCGAGACCATAAAAAAGCTGAGCATGCCGCCCCGCTAATTCCCGGCAATCCATTGGACATAAAAAACGCAATCTTTTTTGTCTTTCTTTATATTGGTATAACCCTGCTCATGTCCGCTTCCCGCCAATGGCTGACGCCGGCGATGACCTATCTTTCAGGGGCTGTGGCTGGCATTGCCGACATTGACGCTATTTCAATTTCCACCGCGAAATGGGCGACCACTCCTATCGGACAAACCCGCGAAGCCGCCATCATTATTTTGCTTGCGGTAATGTCCAATTCGCTCTTCAAATGGTTAGTAAGTGTATTCAGGGGGCATCGAGCCCTGCGCAAGTCTGTTGGATTAGGCTTTGGATTGGTACTGCTTGTTGGAACAGGATGGTTGATCTGGTGGTTCGTTTAGGACATTCGGCGTAATATTTTTGACATTGGAGGTCATATCATGGCAGAAAGTGAGCGGGATCATTGAAAAATCCCTCCCATTTGTGCAACTTTGTAAAAAATTCACTGGCCATGAAAATACATGTTTCTACGCACATGACCATTGCTGCATTGCAGCAGATTTTCAGCGAATGCTTCCCGTGTTTGGCATTGTCCTTTTTTTCAAAACCGCATGATATATACCAATCCAGCCCGGTAAAATATCTCATCACAGAGTGTAACACCCGCCTCGAACATATTGAGGCTCAGCCTCGCAATGCCGATATTGAAATATCGCCCGACATGAAGGTGAGCGAGCTCGAACAACTATTGGAACGGGAGTTTGGTCTGCATGTGCAGGTGCTTCGCAAGGAAGGAAGCTCCTGGGCGGAAACAACTTTCACGGACAACCTGACGCTCCGCGAACAAAACGCCAAGGCCTCTACGGCGAATGACCATGATTTTCACATGGCCCTTTTATCAGATTATCACGATGCCCGAACCGAGTGGTATCTGGGCTAAGTTTCAAATCAGCAACTCCATCCGCATATTTTGAGATACATAGCCACAGTACTAATCGCCGCCCTTCTCCTTTCCGCCTGTAAAAAGGAACCTGAAAAAACCCAGCCCATGATGGAGCGCATCACTGAATCCGTTTACGCATCGGGCATCATAAAAAGCAAAAACCAATATCAGGTTTTTTCCACGGTGGGTGGCCTGATCCAAAAGATACTGGTCAAGGAAGGCGATGTGGTCAAAAAAGGAGATGCGCTGTTTGTCATTCAAAGCGAATCCTCCAAACTGAACGCAGAGAACGCTAAACTCTCTGCTGATTTTGCGGACTTGAATACCAGGGGTGATCGTTTAAATGAATTGAAAAGCGTCATTGAAACGGCCCGGAGTAAAATGCTCAACGACTCGCTTTTGCTCCTGCGCCAACGCGGACTTTGGGCGCAGCAAATCGGCTCAAAAGTGGAATTGGAGCAGCGAGAACTGGCCTACACCAGTTCGGCAAACAACTACGAATCCGCCGTCCTTCGATACAAAGACCTGCAAAAGCAGCTCAAATTCGCCGCCGCGCAATCCCAAAAACTACTTTCCATCAGCAAAACCATCGCACAGGATTTTACCATCCGCAGCCAAACGGACGGACGCGTGTACAGCATTTCCAAAGAACTGGGCGAAATCGTGAACATCCAAAGCCCGGTGGCCATCATTGGCGACGCGGAGGAATTCGTGGCGGAATTACAAGTTGATGAAAGTGATATTGCCCGCATCCGACTTGAGCAGCGCGTTTTATTAACGCTGGACAGTTACAAAGGGCAGGTTTTGGAAGCCGCCATCGCTAAAATTGACCCGCTGATGAACGAACGGACCCGGACGTTCACCGTAGAGGCAAATTTCACCAAAATACCGCCTACCCTCTACCCAAATTTGACCACGGAAGCCAACATTGTTATTCAAACGAAAGAAAAAGCGATGACCATTCCAAGGGCATATCTGCTCAATGATTCGCTGGTAATGCTGGAAAACAAGGAAAAGCGGATGGTAGAAATCGGCTTGAAAGATTATATGAAAGTAGAGATATTAAGCGGCCTTTCGGCAAACGAAACCATTCTAAGTCCGGAAGCCCAATGAACATCAAACTAATCGCGGACATCGCCAAATCACTGCTCCTGGCGCGCTGGCGGCAGTCGCTGGTGGCAGCCATCGGCGTGACCTTCAGTATTACCATGTTCATCGCCTTGCTGGGTTTTATGAATGGGCTGAACGACCTGTTGGACGGTCTGATCCTGAACAGAACGCCGCACGTCCGCCTTTTCAATGAGATCAAGCCCAATCCCAACCAGCCGATCAACCTTACCAGTGATTTCCAAGATGGGCACAACTTCATCCAGTCCATTAAATCAAGTGGTGTGCGGCTGGAAATTCACAACGGCGGGGCCATTCTCGAAGCCCTTAAAGTAGATCCGCGCGTTTTGGGCATTTCACCCAAAATAAGCTCCCCGGTCCTTTACAATTCGGGGACCATTGACATAACAGGAGTCGTCAGCGGTATTGACGTGATCGCCGAAAGTGCCTTGTTCTTCTTCAAGGATTATGTTCGGGAAGGCGCCCCCCTGGATTTAAAAAACGTAAGCAACAGTATTATTTTGGGCAAAGGAGTGGCCGAAAAACTGCTGGCCGAGATCGGTGATGTGGTGCAGGTGACGACTTCCAAAGGCGACCGATTGCCGCTGAAAGTGGTCGGCACCTTCCAGTCAGGGATCGCAGATTTTGACAAAATTCAAAGTTTTGCGTCCATCGCCACGGTGCAAAAATTGCTTGGAAAACCAAACACCTACATTACAGACATCCAAATCAAACTGAAAGACCTCAATACCGCCCCCGTCGTCGCCAAGGAATACGCCCGACTTTTCCAGGCGGATGCAGAGGATATTCAGACTGCAAATTCTCAGTTTGAGACCGGCAGTTCGATCCGTTCGCTCATCTCTTATGCCGTGGGCATAGTGCTGTTGGTTGTGGCCGGATTCGGTATCTACAACATACTCAATATGATGATCTACGAGAAAATGGATACCATCGCCATTCTGAAAGCCACGGGTTTTTCTGGCAGCGATGTGCGGAAAATATTTCTGGGCATTGCGCTCACCATTGGCCTTTTGGGTGGTCTGATGGGTTTGGTACTCGGCTTTTCGCTCTCGTTGATCATTGATCAGGTTCCTTTCAACACCGCAGCATTGCCCACGATCAAAACATATCCAATCAACTACAACCCTAAATTCTACCTGATTGGGATCACGTTTTCTTTGATCACCACCTATTTGGCAGGGTTTTTCCCAGCGAGAAAGGCAAGCAAAATTGACCCTGTGATCATCATAAGAGGGAAATAAAAACCACATAATAATATTGTGCTGCTCTATAGAATGAAATGACAAAAACAGTACTCCAATCTACGAATATCAACAAGTACTTCAAGGATCCTGTATTGTCCCAGGTGCTGAAAGACATCAGTTTTTCAGTGGATCAAGGTGAATTTGTGTCCATCACCGGCAAATCCGGTTGCGGAAAGTCCACGTTATTGTACATCCTTTCAACCATGGACACAGATTACGAGGGTGATTTGCGGATCGATGGCGATCTCATGCGTGGCAAAACCGAAGCGGAATTAGCGCGCATCCGAAATGAAAAGATTGGCTTCGTTTTTCAATTTCACTATCTGCTCAACGAATTCACGGTCCTGAAAAATGTGATGTTACCTGGCTTAAAACTCAAAAAATACTCCGAAACCGAAGTGGAGCATCGGGCCATGGAACGCCTCAAAACCCTGGGAATCGATGCCCTTGCGTTGAAAAAAGCCAACCAATTGTCCGGCGGTGAAAAGCAAAGGGTAGCCATCGCGCGGGCGCTGATCAATGACCCCATTATCATCATGGGCGACGAGCCGACGGGCAATCTGGACAAAAAAAACAGCGATATTGTGTTCGATATCTTCAAGCAACTTTGTGCCGAATACAAACAAACCCTGCTCATCGTGACGCACGACCAAAGTTTCGCGGAGAACACCCATCGGATCATTGAAATGGAGGATGGACGGATTATTGGGTAATAACAGCAAAAGATCTATTCACACAACGCCACGACGACACAACGTGGTTATAATCAAGAACATGACTGACAAAATCTTCATCCATTTCCTCGGTGCTGCCGGCACAGTAACGGGTTCAAAGTACCTCATCGAAGCCCCTGAAAAAAAATTTCTGGTGGATTGCGGGCTCTTCCAGGGTCTGAAACAATTGCGCCTCATGAACTGGGATCATCTACCCGTAGAGGTACCTACCATTGATTTTGTATTGCTCACCCATGGCCACCTTGACCACGTCGGGTATCTGCCGCGATTGATCAAAGATGGGTTCAAAGGCAAAATTTATGGCACAGCACCCACCCTCGACATTGCAGAGATCATCCTCCGGGACAGTGCCCGGTTGCAGGAAGAGGAGGCCGAACAGGCCAATAAAGAAGGATTTTCAAAGCACCATCCCGCCAAACCATTGTACACAGAACGAGATGTGGAGTCTACCCTGACCCA
>JAUSMG010000064.1 GCA_030645295.1 Saprospiraceae bacterium
AATAATGGCGGTCGTTACTTTCATCGAAATTGGGCGAATTTGATACTCCGGCCAGTAGGCTTGCTCGGAAAACCAACTTGTTGGGGTCTCTTGCCATTTCTTGTTCTTGACCTAAGGCTAGCATTGGTAGGCATTTAATTGGAAGGCAATATAAGTATTTGTTCATGGCTAATCCATTTAGGGATGAAATGATGGTGACTTACTCCGGCAGTTTGATGCACATCATATAATACCTGTCCGCCGTGTACAGTACCCGCCTCACGGGGTCAATGACTACGTCGGCAAAGTCAAAACCTGCATTGGCAGTTCGAGGCGAAAAAGCATTGGGTGAAAACTCATTCCAGATGATTTTCCCATTTTGAGCATTGATGGCCCATAGGGTGCTGCTGCCAGTGCTGGTATAATACACGATTCCATCGAAATACGTCAGTTGGGTCGCGCTTCCGATGGTTTGCGGGTTGGTCCACCGGATAGAGGCCGCGTTTTTGTCCACTGCCTGCATCCCGTTGTTGCTCCCCTGCCCAATGAGAAAGTCATTGTGCATTATTAATCCCGAGCCTACTGACATTGTGCCTTGTGGCGGCGCAATGGTCCAAATCACATTCCCGGTGGGTAAGTCAAGGCATGTGAGTTTTCCTAGAGTTAGTAAGTACATTCGATCTCCCTCTATGATGGGCGGGTGTAAGGCAATAGTACGGTTGTCGAGGAAATCCTTAATCTGCCATTCATATTCTCGTGTTCGCATGTTCCAGGCAGAGAGGTTGACCAAGTTGTACCGCCCTTCCCAGGGTGTGGCCAGCACATCACGCAGTCCGTTGTCGCGGAGGATGAGGATGCTGTCGCCTTGTGGATTTACCCATAGGGTGGGTGGTTGAATATTAAGGTAAAAACTGTCCTCTGCGGTGATGGTCAGCAAGGTGTCCCACTTGCCTTGTAGATAATGTGCTCGCACCAACGATTCACTTGTTGATTTGGGTTTTGTGCCAGTAAAATTGCACTTGTAAATATAGTCGCCTATTGCAGTGATAGCCAGTTCCCCGTGCCCTTCTCCACTCACATCTAAGCTCCAGTCGAGGCTGCCATTTGTGGCAGATAAACAATATGTCCTGTGCCATCTGTTGACAATAACCTTATCGTTTAGTCCAAAAATCTCATACCTCGAGAAGCCACTAATAGGCACGATAAAATTGTCAAATTTCCATAAGTGTTGCCCTGTTTCGCCACTGAGCATACTGACAAAAGCCGATGGGTTAGCGTAGCTAGTTGAAAAAACGATGTTCCAGTTGACAATGCATTCGGGGCTTGTAGTGTAATCACCACTTGTATCTGATGTTATTGGTACTTGCCAAAGCACTTTTAGTTTGGTAGCGATGGTATCGGGTGGGGGAGGAGGGGGTGAAGGATGCAGCATCTCTTTGCGACAATGCCAAAGAGAAATAAGGCAAAGCAGGAAAGGCATGATTTTCATGTTTCACTGATTTGAAAGAAAAGGTAGCCGGGTCCAGATTGCCTGTCGACTCCGATTAATTCTTCGCTTCAAAGTTATATTTCAGCCCCCAATACTCCTTCAACACCATTTTCACCGAACCTACCGATACCGGCGATTCGATGAGCAGCGGGATACGGTTGGCATCGTCCGATACCCAAACGGTCATTTTTGCATCGTCCTTGAACACCGTTCCTGCAATGACCTCCGGCTGAAATTTGAGGGTTTTGAAGCGCCCCATTTTGTACACTTTTTTGCTCGGCTCTTTGCCCAGGTAATTCATTTTCAAAGGAAATTCTTCCTTGTCCATGAAAACCCGGAAGGGTACGGAGTAGCCCGCTTGCTGGCTCCCGTAGTCAACATTGCGGAGGTTGTAGAGACTCGAAAGCACGTCATTACATTCGGACTTAACGGTGTGTTCGGTCTTTTCTTCCGGGGCGCCACGCTTGTGCGCACGCCAGACGGTCATTTTCCGGGCGGCCTGATTGAAGGATATTTTTTCAAAAATATGGTAGTCGCCCTCATTTACATCACGCTCAGAGTAGTTGGGCAGCAGCGTGGTTTTATCTACCCAGGAATCGTACTGGTCTTTTGCACTAAAAAACCACTCGTAAGAGTCGTAAGTCTCTCCTTTGGCCTGATAATGATATTGATTGCCTTCGTCAAAGATCTTGAAGGTTACCTCACCGGCGGGCACCCAGATAAAGTTGAGGTTATAATAAATCTTATAAGTGAGCACCTCCCCGTGTTGGTAGGCCACGCCGGAGCCTGGCCCGGCGCTTTTTTCTTGAAGGGGCTTAGGGCTCAGGCTATCGGTCAGGCTAAATCCAAAGGCCGAAAAAAAGAGCACGGCGTAGAGCCCAAAAGTTGAATTTTTAATGGCGGTCGTTTTCATACACAAACGTTTTGGCAATGTTGACGTAAAGAATTGAAAAAGTACCCACCAACGCGGGTAAAATCAGGTTTATTATCCAGAGGGTACAGGTAGCTGCAAGACTGCTCACCTCATTTGGGCTTACATCTTTCCACATTTGAACAGCCAGGGTGCCCCGCGCTACTAATCCCGTGATTGGCGGCAAAGGGAGGCTCGCCTGGAGTAAAAAAAGGACGGAAATGCTCGCGTAGCCATCTACAAGACTGGTTTTTATATCAAAAAATTTCAATAAGAAAAAATACTGCGCTGCAAAAATACTGTAGCGAATGGTGGACCATTTCAAAATACTAGCAAGTTCTCGTCGGCTAAAATGTTCCAAAACCCGTAAATCTTTCACAAATCGTTTGATTCGGTGCAATACAGGAATTTTTCGCGCTATCGGAATGACCGTCTTTATATTGAAGTAAACTATAAATAGTATTCCAAGGCCAATGGTTGCCAGCAGGACAAACAATTGGATATACAAAGGTTCAAAAAGCCAGAATCGCCCCATCAACCAGGCAACACCTGCTGCGCCGACTGTCATCAACACCATTAATTGAGCAAAATTCCCAACGAGATTGACAATGACCGCCTTCCATCTGTTTTCTGGACGGACGAAAAGAACTCTTCCGCCATATTCACCTACACGGTTTGGTGTAAAAAGCGAAACGGTTACGCCAGCCAATACCGCCTGGAGTGCTTTCCATCGGCTCATTGGTTCGTAGCGGGTCATAAATTGATGCCATTTATGGGTCTCCGCCAACCAGTTGAATGGCATGAGCGCCAAAGCGAGTATTAGCCAACCAATGTTAGCCCATAAAAGTTGTTGTTGAAAAACAGCCCAGATTTCAGACAGGTTTTCCCTTGCTGTCAGCTCAAAATACAGAATACCTGTCAACAAGAGTATTAGCAGACCCTTAAAGACTATATTCAGGTATTTGACTTGGGGAAAGATGGCCATCAGTAGGACGAAAAGTGCTGAAATTTGAACTATAATAAAAAAAATGGGCAACCTCCATGCCGGAGATTGCCCATCATATCAGCGGTTGACTATCAATTAATAGCCAGCGTCTTTGTTGCCTTTGAAGCTGCCTTTGCCAGCTTCTTTGCCTTCTGGGCGAGCCATTTCGGTTTCGCCTTTTGCTACGCGGAATTCTACGCGACGGTTCATCGAGTTCGCACCTTTCTCTGGGATAAGCGCGGTTTTTTCACCGGCCCAGTTCAGAATAATGCGATCGCGTGAAATACCATGCTGAGCCGCAAGGGCTTCGATGGCTGCTTTAGCGCGGTTGTAAGAAAGTACAGCGTTGTAACCTTCTGAACCGCGAGCATCTGTGTGACCTACAGCAACGACTTTGATGCCTGGGTTGTTTTTCAACACCGTTGCGATTTGATACAGCTTTTCGTACTCGCTGTAACGAACATCGTAACGGTTGTCGCCGAAGTTCACCATTGGAAGGAACCACTCATTGGTCTGTGGCGTTGGGAACTTGATGGCTGCGATTTTCGCATCCACAATACGGTTCACATCGCTTTCCGTGATTGGTTTTGGCACTTGTGCAACGCCATCGCTATTCACGGTGTAACCTGGAGGAGAGTGAGGCTCTTTGTCCATGTAGTCAGCCACTTTGTCCATGTCGGAGTCAAGTGTAACACCTTTGGTGTCTACACGAGCGCCAGCGGGGCTATTGATTTCGTTGTCGATAGCATCGATGATGCCGTCGCCGTCTGTGTCGGTTGGGTCGTAGATCGGGCGTTTTTCGAGTTCCGAAATAGCTGCGCCAGCGGTTTCCATTGGGTTAACCCAGTAGAGTGGCTCCGACTTTTTGTTGCCATTCTTGTCTTTGCCACCGATGTTGAAGTTCAATGAAATGTGTGGCCAGTGGAGTGCATCGCGGTAAGTAGTACGGTTGTCGCCCACGTTTTGGTCGCCATCAAGCAAGTCGCCGTCCGTGCCCAGTACTTGAGCTACCGTGTACTCAACACCGAGGTTGAACTTCGAGTTGAAACGGAAAGCAAGACCTGCACCGAATTCAACGGATGCATTGCCGTATTTTTCCGAAGAAGCAGCACCATTTGGAGTAACCTCGAAAGAGGAATAGCCAAGACCGCCAAATACATTGATTCCTACTTTGCGATAAGGCTTGTCGAAACGAAGGTTGTTCACCGTCATTACCAATTGGCCGCTACCGGAGAAATAAGTAGTTTCAGAAGTGCGAGAATCAGGTGCATCATTTTCGTTCTCCATTGCAGCGTAAAGACCGCCAACACGAACGGAGAAAACGTGGCCAAGTGATTTGCGAAGGTGAAGACCGCCGCCAAAGCCAGGGAATTTAGCGTCGATGTCTCCAACAATCATTGGAGTACCAAGGTCAATGCCGATTTCCAGTTGGTCGGCAGGAGTGAATGAACGATAGGCCGAGCCTGCTTCTTGAGCCGCCAAACCAAGTCCAAAGAAGGTTAAAAGGAGCGCAAAAGTTAATTTCCGAACCGTCATAGGGTTGCTGAATTTTTAATGAAATGAATGTTACAGTTTTGT
>JAUSMG010000070.1 GCA_030645295.1 Saprospiraceae bacterium
GATGCGAGCCCTAGCCGATCCTGTAGCTTACCTTTGCCCGCTTATTCTTTCCTTTTCCAAACGCACTGCTAAACCTTACGAAACCCTTACAAACCAAGTTCCCCTTTTTTACCTTTGCCCCTGCAATGAGCGACATTATCCATCACGAGTGCGGCATCGCTGTACTACGGCTTCTTAAGCCACTCGATTTTTACCAGAAAAAATACGGCACGGCCTTCTACGGCGTACAAAAAATGCAGCTCCTGCTGCAAAAAATGCGCAATCGTGGCCAGGACGGTGCGGGCATCGCTACCATCAAGCTCAATCCCCAACCTGGCACCCGTTATATAAGTCGTAAGCGTTCCAATGCCCCCAACTATCTGGCGGATCTTTTCGATATGGTATGGGCAAGGTTGAACGCTGCTCCCCCTGAATTCCGGGACGACACGGCCTGGCTCCGGGAAAATATGCCCTACATGGGCGAAGTACTCATGGGTCACCTCCGCTACGGCACGCATGGCGATAGTTCCATCGAACTGGTTCACCCATTTCACCGTCAAAACAACTGGATCAGTCGCAACCTGTTACTTGCAGGCAATTTCAATATGACCAACGTGGACGAGCTCTTTCAGGAACTCGTCGATCTGGGGCAATATCCTAAAGAGAAAAGTGATACTGTTACTGTTCTTGAAAAAATAGGTCACTTTCTCGACGATGAAGTACAGCGCCTCCACACCTGGTACAAACCTGATGGCCATTCAAATACCGACATCAACCAACTCATCTACGAGAACCTGGACATCCAGCGACTCCTGCGTCGGGCCAGTAAAAAATTTGACGGCGGCTACGTACTGGGCGGCATGATCGGCCATGGCGATTCCTTTTTAATGCGTGACCCCAACGGAATTCGCCCGGCTTATTGGTTTCAAAATGACGAAATCGTAGTCGGAGCCTCAGAGCGCCCGGCCATCCAATCTGTATTTAATGTCCGCTTTAAGGACATGAAAGAACTTAAGCCCGGTCATGCCTTAATTGTTAAGTATAATGGGAAGGTTGAGGAGTTGCCTTTTGTCGAACCGCGGGAATACCGGGCCTGCTCATTTGAGCGCATTTACTTTAGCCGCGGCAATGATCGCGAGATCTACATAGAGCGCAAAAAACTGGGCGAACTTTTGGCTCGTCCCGTTCTGGACGCGGTCAACTTCGATTTGAAGAACACCGTATTTAGTTACATCCCAAACACCGCCGAAGCCGCATTTTATGGACTTATGGAAGGCTTGGAAAAAGAACTCAATGCCTGGAAGCAAGAACAGATTCTTGCACTTGGCAAAAACCCAACGGCTGAAAAGGTAGAAAAGATACTTGCTGTACGTCCGCGCAATGAAAAACTGGTACATAAGGATGACAAGCAGCGCACTTTCATCGCCAACAAGAAAGTGCGCAATAATATGGTGAACCATGTTTATGATGTCACCTATGGAGTCTGCGAGGACGACAAGGATACCCTTGTACTCCTGGACGACTCTATTGTTCGCGGTACCACCCTTCGCGATAGTATTGTCAGCATCACTGCCCGTCTCCGCCCAAAGCGGATCATTATCCTGAGCAGTGCGCCGCAAATACGCTACCCAGACTGTTATGGTATCGATATGAGTAAGATGCGAGACTTCGTGGCTTTTCAGGCACTGGTCGAGCTGCTCAAAGAAACAAACCAGGAAAGTCTGCTGCAGGATAAGTACCTGCGTTGCAAAAACTCTGAGCACCTGCCAGTGGAAGCCGTGAGCAACGAGTTGGTGTCGCTCTACGATCTTTTCGATTATGATCAGATCAGCAGCAAGATCGCCGAACTGGTTCGCCCCAAAGATCTCAAGCCCGAACTGAATATTATATTTCAAACCCTTGACGGGCTTCATTCGGCGTGCACAAAAAACAGTGGCGACTGGTATTTTTCAGGTAGATTCCCTACCCCTGGTGGCAACCGGGTCGTCAACCGTGCCTTCATGAATTACATCGAGAACAAAGACGAACGGGCCTACTAATCCGCAGTCTGATCTTATTTTAAAGGTACACTGCTGAAGGTCGAATTTAGTTTTAGGGAAGCGCTGGGCGCTTCCGCGTTGATTTTCAGCACTTCCGCTGAATAACTACCCCAATGACACTTTCCCAGAATAAAGTTTTTTTTAAAATAAATGACGAGGGCCTTGGTGGAATAAAATTCGTTTCTACCTTTGCGCCCCGCTAGAGAGACAACGACAATTGAAAAGACATTTGGAGTTGAAGATGAGGGAAGATGAGGCTTGAAGCACAGAAAAAAAAGTTGAAAAAATAAATTGAGATGCTTGGTTAGAAGATAAAGAGATTGCTACCTTTGCGGCCCGTTAAACAGGGATGAATGATTTGAGCAGTATTGAGTGGTTGATTTGAAAGCCTGGAGCAAAAAGTTGCTCCTTAAAAATTGATAGTGATTGCCACATTTTTTTGTGGTTTTTCTATACGAGTTCATTGACGTACTGACAGTGGAAGGAAAAGAGAGGGTGGAAAGAGAAGTAAGCAGGTAAGGTAAAGGAATGCATCAAGAGTTGAGGAAC
>JAUSMG010000073.1 GCA_030645295.1 Saprospiraceae bacterium
GCCTACTGCTACTGCTACTGCCTACTGCTACTGCCTACTGCTACTGCCTACTGCTACTGCTACTGCTACTGCCTACTGCCTACTGCTACTGCCTACTGCTACTTACTCAGAACCGTCGTTACGCCCACGCGTGACGGCGAATTCCCCTACTTTTTTCCCGTGTTTAAGTCCATTTTCACTGTCAAAACGATAGTGGATGCAACCATACACGCGAGAGTCGGCAGCTTCCTGAGCCCATGCCCGTAACTCGGCTTGATTGCTTGGAAACAAGTATGACAACACCTCGGCAGCAGCACTGGAGAAAGTGGAATGGCCTGAGGCATAAGCAGGGAAATTGGGAATGCCCGTACCCGTGGTGATGTTTGGATCGATCTCTGTAGGGCGTGGGAGCAGGTAATAGAATTTTGCCTCCCAACAAACGATGCCCGCATCCACCATAGCAGTGTTAACCAAGGCCATGGCTCTTGCGGACCGGATTTCATTATATTGATTTTCAAAAAGTAAATTGGCAGTCCTGCGATTCCAGTGACCTGGTGGAGTGTAGGTGCCTGCGCCATCAGACCAGAATGTGGTAATGCGCTGCTGCTCGCGGGTACGGTTTTTAGAGAATCCGCGAAGTTCTTCCATGGCTTCCTCAAATTCTGCAGAGCCAGGCTGTGGTGGAGCTTCCGGGCGGATGGCTGCTTTGGTCGCATCGTCAAAATTCCAAGCTTTTACGTTCCCAAAAGATGGGAGCATAGGCGCGCGTACAGGAATATCGAGGCTGTGCCACTGGGTAGTAAATCCTCGTGCGGTTGTGCTGTCGCGCTGTGCCTGGAATCCGGCCTGGTTGTTGGCCATGCCCATTCTGTCTTTTTTCGCCCACTCGTTGATGACGTTCAATGCGATGACTTTGCCCAATGAATCGCCTGCCGATAAATCGCTTTGTACATTGGCGCCCGCCCAAAGGCGGCTGTTTTTGTGCTCTTCTGCTTTTCCGGTCACATTTGCTACTTCAGCAGGGAAAATAAACTTCAAAATTTCGCGGGAAGCAGCTGCCACCACGGCATCCTCAGAAGGGTAGGAGGGCAGGTCGTTGACGGGAATGATCGCTTGGATGTCCGATGCATTTTTGTACGGCGCCAGGCGATTGTGCTGGAATTTGCGGTGCCAACAAGCTACCAATGCGTCATATTGTGCCACGGCAAGCAACGCGAACATACGCGAGGCAATGGGCGGGTTGGCAAAGGGTGCACGTGGATAGGCGCCCGGATTGGCTGGATTATATGCAGGCGCCGGATAAACCAGATTGCCAGAGGTGTCCGTGATATAGTTGGGGGGCACGTTGTAATTGGCGGCCAGTTCGCAGGCGATCCCATGCCAGCGCAATACGCCGTTACTACCCCACCAACGGGCAAGTTCTTTTTCTTCCGCTGTGGCTGCGGCCATTTTTGACCTCAGGTTATCCAATTCAGTCAAATAGGCCGCAGAACCAGCAGCATCGGGTGTTGGAATGGCCGTTTTATTGCTGTCAATGGTCAAATAAGTTTTCCAATTGCCGGCACTTGCATCGAGGCTTGTCTCTGCATAAGGCTCGAGAAAATCGGCTTCGGGTGGAGTTTTGTCGCATTGGCTGAAGGCGAACAAAAGGCCGAGCAGCGCGGCCATGGGATATATTTTGTTTAACTTTTTCATTGAAATTAAATTTTTTTATGAAGAGGGTTGGGTATTTGGATATTTCAGGATTTGTCAAAATATCCCAATATTTTAATGTCCAAATATCCGAATGTCCAAATGTCTCAATCTTGCTTGCCTACTTCTTCGTCCCCTTTTTTATTGATGTCCAGGAAATAGGTCGCTCCGGCGGTCCAGGTCAAAGCCTCGCCGACATTGCGCCCGCTCAACACCTGACTGACGGCCGCTAAAAGCGCAAATCGCTTGGTTATGAAGTACTTACCGAATACGCCAGCCTGTCCCGCCGCCATTTTGTTGCTGGCTTGTGGGGACTCGTTGTACCGGATATCATCTCCGGAGAGGCCGTTATATGCGTCGTACCAGACTTCAGCCTGGTAGCGAGGTTTGATAAAGCCGAGTCGGGCAGAATAATCAAACACGTTTGGCACAGGCATTTCATCACTGTAAATCAACTCATTGTTAAAAAGATAGGAATTGTGGTCGATGATCGTGCTGCTTCGCCAGGTGTGGCCGGCCTGCGCGGTCACATAGAGTCCAAAGTCGGCCGTGTAATTAAGAACGGCACGCAATGAAGCTGTTTGGCTGTGCAAACCGATGCTGAAAGGAAGCAGATCCGGGGTGTAATTGCTGACAGGCGTGGAAAGCCCGCCGGTAGCCTGTACTTTGAATGCACCGCCTGCGGCTTCAATTTCCACGGCCTGATATTTCAGGAAAATGGAGAGGTCTTGCAGCCCTTTTTGCCCCGTAATATAGCTCACATCTGAACTGGTCCACACGTACGGTACGCCGACCATGGCATTTAGGTTTTTGGTGATACCATAGTTGCCCATGATCATCGCGCTCTGGGTGGTCACGGAGCCAAGGTTGAGGTTAGAGCGTTTGGTTTCGCCTTGCCAGTAGTTTTCCCAGGTACTGTTGGTGTACTGACCGAGGATACAAAGTTGGCCTTGTGGCATCATCAGCCCGTCTGTGGGCGTTTGAGCTGCGGCCGTTCCGCATAGAAGCAGGAAAATGAAAAGATAGAATTGTTGCATAATTACCGGATTTTGTTCAAAAAATTTGCCTGCAAACGTAGAACCAACCCTGTGAATGTGACCTTAGAATGTGCTTAGAATTGGATGGGTAGCCGAATGTAATACATTTTTTTAAATTAAATATGACGATTGTAATTATTGCAATCACTGCGTGTGGTTTTGAAGTTCATTTTTACCTTCGCCCTATGAAAATTGACGCAGCTAACGCTCCCAAACCAGTTGGTTTATACCCACACGCCCGCCGGGCAGGTCACCTGCTTTTTCTTTCCGGTATCGGTCCGCGCGACCCGGAGACGGACGGCGTGCCTGGCCTAACTCGTTCGCCATCAGGAAATTACATAGATTTTGATTTCGAGGCTCAGGTCCATTCTGTGTTCAGGAATGTGCGTATTGTGTTGGAGGCCAGCGGCGCAAAATGGGAAGACTTGATAGATGTAACCGTGTTCCTGGTAAACATGGAGCGCGATTTCAACACCTTTAACCGCATTTATGCTGAATATTTCAAGGATAATCAGCCTTGCCGCACTACAGTGGGCATTGACCGCTTGCCTACACCCATTGCAATCGAACTAAAATGTGTGGCGGCGATAACCGAATGAGGTTTTGCAAATAAGGTAAAAATCCATGCAAGCGAAAGGTATTGAATAAGATTACCACATACTTTTTTTAAATTTTCTAACAACCAACAGATTCTTACATACCTTTGCTCTGTTCACTGAGTATCGCAACCCAAAAGCAAGCCATTCTTACCCGGCATTTTTTGTTCGAAGATGATTTTGCTGCAACAAGTCGATGCTCGATTTTTTTTCATTTTTTTCATTTTTTCGCAATGAACATCTTCGTAGCAAAATTAAACTACGACACTATCGAAGACGATCTTCGTGCTGCTTTCG
Source organism: Saprospiraceae bacterium (assembly GCA_030645295.1). Classification (GTDB taxonomy): domain Bacteria; phylum Bacteroidota; class Bacteroidia; order Chitinophagales; family Saprospiraceae; genus M3007. The sequence continues at coordinate 3,602 of JAUSMG010000073.1, forward strand.
AGCAATTCGGTGAAGTGTCCTCGTGCTCTATCGCCCATGACAAGATGACCGGTCGCTCCAAAGGCTTCGGTTTTGTTGAAATGGACAACGATGAAGAGGCTGAAAAAGCCATTGACGCACTCAACGAAACAGATCTGGATGGCCGCACTATTGTGGTCAAAAAAGCAGAACCACG
>JAUSMG010000081.1 GCA_030645295.1 Saprospiraceae bacterium
GCAAAAAGCCACGTAGTGGCGATTCCGTTTATAGAAAACGAATATTCCACATTTTTTTGAACCGCGTAGCGGTGGCACGGGGCCACCGCTACGCGGTTCTTGGTCCTATTTCTCTATTGATTTCTATAAACGGAGCCGCCACTACGTGGCTTTTTGCCCCTGATTCGCATGACTCATACTTAACTCGCCACTTGCTACTTTTAACTTGTTACTTTTAACTTGTTAAAACCTATCCTTTCACCAATTTTCCGCGCTTGCGCCAGTCTTTGCCGCGCAATTCCCAGACATAGATTCCTGCCGGAATATCATTCAGGCGCAGCGTGCCTTTTTCCCCTGAAAAATCTTCCTCGCGGATCAGATTTCCTTTCAGGTCAAAAAGCCGGAGCTGGGTATTATTCAGGTTTTGCCCGGCAATGCTGAATGTAGCAAGGTCACTCGCTGGGTTGGGCGAAACCCGCACCGAAACTTCATTTTTGGGCTCGTGGCTTGCTGAACTGGTCCCAAAACTTGCCGCAAACATCCCGTTGCCATGGGTGGCTGCTACCACGAATCCGTCAGAGCGCCGAACATCCACATAATCCACCACCGTACTCCCAATTTCGTTGGGGCCCTCAAGTGCCCAAACGGTACCTGGTTGTCCTGTAGCATGAATTTTCAGGGTATCTGCACTGTATAATCCAACACTAGTGCCGCAAAAGTATTTGAGCGAACCATTGTTCATCGGCAAAATGCTCACCCAACGCAGGGATGAACCGGCGCCCGAGCCCGCCACATTCGATTCAAGGTTGCCGCCCACCTTTTGCCAGCTCGCACCTGCATCCTCACTGAGAAACATGCTGTATATTCCATAATTTGAATAGACCAGCACTACACGATCCGCATTGGTTGGGTCTATGGCCAGACAGTTGATGTAAGCATCAACCGATACGGCATCTGGCGAAGGCAGCGCTGTAAAGCTGGGCGTTCCGGTATGGGCATTGTCTACCCGGAAAACCTTGTTGTTCGTTGTGCCGAGGTACAGGCGGTTCGCCGGAGCGGATTCAGAAATTGAAATGGCCGAGAATACGCCCGAGGTAAGGGTATCCGGAAACTGCGTCCAGCCCTGTGAGATCGCATTCCATTCGCCCGTGAGGGGAATAGAAGCGAGCTGGCTTTGACGGAAAACTTTGTTTCCCGCTGGCAGATAAAGGAAGTTTGGATCATTAGGATCCAGCACCAATGGATTGATAAACAGGTAGTCACCGGGATCCGGGCCGATGGGATCAACGCGACGGAAGCCAGTTACATTGCCGCTGTTGTCCAGCGCACATTTAACCACCTTCACCCCATTGGATTGAACGGACAGTACATAAAAGGCTTTTCCGGGCGCAATGGCGCCATAAGAACCATCGCCGTTTACGGTTTGCACCCAGGGAGCGGTAGGGTCAGCAGAGTTCACAAAAAAGTTGCCATTGTCCTGTAATCCCCCAATGAGCGTATTGTCGCCGGGGGTGCTTTTGTCAATGATCGCCGTGTAAAACTGCGAAGTGATGTAGCCGTCATTCAGGTAAGACCACGCTACAAAAGGCGCGAGACAGTTCTCTGTGCGGTGAATGCCGCCATCGCTGCCGGTAATCAGCACATTTGGATTGGAGGGCAGGAAAACTGCCTCGTGCAGATCCGGGTGGTGATTGGGATACAATTCAAAAAACGGGAACACCGTACCGATCTTGTAACCGCCAATTTTAGTGGTATTGTCCGGCGTTGCGAACCCATCGGTGCTGCGCCAAAGATTGGTACCACCGATGACTACCGTGCCGGTACCGGGTTGCACTTTTACCACCAGATCGTAGCCGCCCTGGGCTGCACACTGGTCAAATTCAGTACCAGTGCTGGGCAGATTTGCCGAACGGTCCTCCCATTGTCCGCCGGTACCAGAACCGTCGCCACTCACGTAGGTATATTTAAAAAGACTCGTCCAATCGTCTGAACCGATGTAATTGGTATAGTGCCCGCTTCCAGGCGTTGTACCAAAGAAATATACCTCGTCTTGGTTGCCCGGATTGATGCCGATAACCAGTCGATTGTACTCATTGGGCATATTTGCCGGCGTGATATTGACCCAGCTTGTGCCATTGGTGCTTCGCCAAATGCCTTTTTGCGCCCCATCACTGCTAAGCGTCGCGTAGGCTACGCCGGTAGAGGTAACCGCGATATCGGTGTAGTAGGAAAATGGCGCCGTGGCATTGCTACCCCGGACTACCGTCCAGGATGTGCCGCCATTCGTGCTGCGGAAAATCGCGCCGTAGGTAGCAGCATACACAACATCTTGCGTGGCGATGGGGTCGGTAGCCACACGCCATACGCCCTGCCAAACATTGGTAAACGAATGCGGGTTTCCGCCGGCTGTAGCGCTGATCGGAGCCCAGGTATTGCCTCCGTCCGTGCTTTTGAACATGCCATCGCCGAGGTAATAGGCGCCTCCTGAAGAAGCTGAGGAGCCATAAAGTTCACCCGAAGTGTAATACCAGTTATTGGTCTTGCCTGGACGGGTGTCCTGGGCTATGCTCGTGCAACCGGGGTGTGCGTTGAGTGGGGTTTTGCGCGACCAGGTTTGGCCGCCGTCCTCGCTGAGCCACATCCCGCCGGAGATGCCCCCTGCAAGCATTCGATTTTCATTGGTCACATCCAGGGCGAGTGCCCGGGTCCGACCGCCTACATTCCAGGGGCCGCGCGACATCCATTGGCCATTGCCTCCGCGTTCGGCTACCGCTTGTGGCAGGTTCGCAGCATATTGACGTTCAAGGAATTGGATGCCAGGAGGGATCTGTCCGGTGGCCGGGTCGGCAAGACGCATCCGTTGCCATTCCCGACGGCGCGGGCCGTTTTCTTCAGAGGCGCCACCAGGTATTTTAAGACCATCCGCAAGTGGTGCATTCTGGTTTGAATAATAAAAAAGGCCGCAAGCGGCAAATAGAAGCACTGCAAAAACAGGTATGATTCTTTTCATGGAAAAAAGTTTTAGGCTGGCAAGGTAAGGAATGTGGCAAATGTGGTCAATGTGAAAATGTGGTCAATGTGGCAAATGTGATAATGGGGTCAATGTGATAATGTGATAATGTGGTCAATGTGATAATGTGGTCAATGTGATAATGGGGTCAATGGGGTAAAGTGTAGAATGGACAAATGGGATCAATTTTAAAATGAAAAACCAAACCCTTGATTTCTTGTTAGACGGAATCGTCAAATTTGCCACGTTATCACATTTGCCACATTATCACATTAATTCATGATTCGTATCATTCCAAAAGAGCAGCAGGGCCAGGGCGCCTTCAATGGCGGCGAAATCGTGGAAAACAAGCCCATAGGTTTCTCACAAGATCATTCGAGCATACGCCCATATTCCAACCTGTTTTACTGGGCGCATGCCCGGGCGGTTACCGATAGCACCATCGGATTGCATCCGCATCAGGGGTTTGAAATTTGCTCCTTTGTGCTCAAAGGTGAAATTCGTCACTACGATACCAAACTTAAAGCATGGCGGACACTTGCTGCGGGTGATGTACAGATTATTCGCGCTGGAAACGGCATCAGTCACTCCGAATGGATGGGCAAGGGTGGGGAAATGTTCCAAATCTGGTTTGATCCAAATCTGGAGAAAACACTCTCAAAACCAGCGAGTTACGACGATTATCGCGCTTCAGATTTTCCTGAGAAACAGCTGGGTGAGTCGCGGCTAAAAACCCTCGCAGGCCCCGGAAGTCCTTTCCAGATGGATACGCCTGGCGTGGAGGTTTTTCGGGTGGAGATTGGAACCGAACCGTTCATACTGAAAGCAGATCCCGGTAAGATCTATTCCGCATACCTGCTTGATGGTTCATTATCCTTCAATGGAGAATCCGCCAAACAGCATGATTTTGTATTGGTCACGGAGCAAGAAGAAATTGTGCTGGAGTCGCAGGGAAGCGCCGATGTTTTTATCATAGCATCCCCGGTGCATCCGGGATACCGGACTTATGGGCAGTTGAGGGGTTAAAGTTGAAAGTTTTAAGTGGAAAGTTTCAAGTTTCAAGTGGAAAGTTTC
>JAUSMG010000098.1 GCA_030645295.1 Saprospiraceae bacterium
AATTTTTTCCAGGGCAGTTTCTAAAAGGAGGCGTACACTTCGGGCAGGATTTTGGCTGAACTTGCCTTCGGCCCGGTTGGCCAATATCGTGCTGAGCGACATTGCACGATGCCCCAACAATTGGGAAAGGCCATAAATTGCAGCGGTTTCCATTTCAAGATTGATGATCTTATTGCCTTGAAATTCAAAGGTTTGCAACAAATCCAGATATCGGGGTTGACGTACCCTAGCGCGAAGTTGCCGGCCTTGCGGACCATAAAACCCGGGATTGGTGGAGGTGATTCCATGATGAAAGTTATGGGTAAAAACATCCAACAATCCAGGGTCGCCTTCAACATAATAAGGCGCAAGTGGGAAATCCCAATGGCCTTTGCAGTGCTTGTTCAATGCATCCAGGAGCGGATGCTTTTGTTGTTCGGGGGCATCGTAGTATTGCAGCAATCCATCCATACCGATCGCTCCTGAAGAGGCCACGAAGGAATCAAGGGGGACTTCGCGTTGCAAGCTGCCTGCAGTACCCAGGCGGATGAACGTCAATTGGGTAAGATCAGGTTTAATTTGTCGCGTACCAAGATCTATATTGAAAAGCGCATCCAGTTCATTCAGCACAATATCCACGTTGTCAGGCCCAATGCCTGTGCTGACCACAGAAAGTCTTGTCTTTCCAAGCCAGCCCGTGTGGGTCACGAATTCACGTTTGCGTACCTTGAATTCTATAAGGTCGAAATAGCGGCTCACCCGGGGCACCCGGTCTTGATCGCCTACCGTAATGATAAGTGGCGCTACTTGTTCGGGTTGCAAATGGAGGTGGTAGACACTACCGTCCGGGTTGAGGATGAGTTCGGAAGGTTTCATGGTATAAAGGTCAATAAAACCGGGTACTCATCCGCAAATTGTTTAATACTAAAAAAAGAATGTCGCGCTCCCTTTGACAAAAAACGGAGTGCCGGGCGTATAGTGAAGCTCCGATACAGATTCCTGCTCATCAAAAAGACGGCTTTCGGTATCGAACTGTGCCTCATTCCAATCCATATTCAAAATATTCTCAAACGATAACCCGAGCTCAAACTTTCGTGCGGTGTAGGTGATTCCGCCATCCAACAAGGTATAGCCGAGCGCGGTTACCGTATTGTTCTCGTTGGCGGGTCGGTCTGAAATATGTCTGTACCGAAGACTGGCGTTCAGGCCTTTACCGAATTTAGTGGTGATACCTCCAATGCTTGTAAACGTGGGGGCCAAGGGTATATAGCCTTCACCTTCAGCAACTTCCCGGCTGCGCGGCATGGTATAATTCAAATCTACATCCAGATAAAGCCAGTCCGTAGCCTGATAACGGCCAGAAAAATCAAATCCGTAGCGGCGCGTCTTGCCCGAGGGTTCCACCACGGCGGCATCCCCGACATACACGAATTCCTGATCCATATCGAGAAACCAGCCGGCAAAATTCAGCAGCAAACGTGGAAATGGCTTGATAAACGCACCGAGATCAACACCGTAAGCTTTCGGCAAAATTTCAACTCCGTTTTGAGGTACCACAACACGCGTATCATTGGAGTGAAACCCTATACCTGATTTAAGGTAAACCTGCACGTTTTGACTGGCATTGTAATAGAAATTCAGTTTCGGACTGACCGCGTTGGCAAACACGACCGGATGATCGTAAATACTGTCCAGCAGGTTCACGTAACCAAAACTAAACTGGTCAAATCGCAGTCCGGGGTTCACTGAAAAGCGTTCGTTCACTTTTAGCACTTCATCCAGATACAAGGCTGCATTCATCTGGTCAATATCCCCCAGGGCCAATCGTTCGATCAATAGGTTTCGCCTGGCCGTACGGGCCAGTTCAGTCCCTTTTGTTTTGTCGTAGCGGATATTCAGGCCGGCCTCTGAGCGCAATGACATGGAACCGATCTCGCGTTCAGCGGAATAGGAAAGATTATAGCCGAATAGATCCCGTTGTTCGAATTGACGGATTTCATCTCCATGGATGGGGTCATCCAGAAAAAAGGTGAAATTGGAAAACAGTTGAAACTGATTTCTGACGTAGAAGAATTGGTTGCGCAGCAGGTCGCCGTTTTCCAGATTTTTCAGAAGATGAATATTGGCGTTGGTCCGACTGGTATTGCCACCTTCATTGTCAAAGATCGAACCGAAACGGCCAATGAGTCCACTTTTAACAGCCCTGTCGGGAATCTGGCCTGAGGCCTCCCAACGGCTGGAAAAAGTGGACAATGAAACGGTTAACACCTTGTCCGTCCCGATGAGGCCATGGTATTTTCCCATCAGGTTGATGCGGTTGAAATGCTGCGGACTTTCAAACGGGCCATTGGTAAACGTAAGGTCAGAGGCGAAGTAAGCATTGTGCCGGTTGTTGGTGCTGCCTTTCAACAGGTCGATCAAACCGACTGCGCGATAAGTATCAAATCGTCCAGCCTCGAATTTGAGCGAACTTCGACCAAGCGCATTCCGGGTATTGAAGCTGGCATAGCCTGCGGTGGTAAAATCACCTTGTTGGGCATAGTATGGACCTTTATTAAAGTCAACATTATCAATCAGTTCCGGGATTAAAAAATGCAAATCGGCATAACCCTGGCCATGGGCGTGGCTTACCATATTTACGGGCATCCCATCCACCGTCACCCTTATGTCGGTACCATGGTCAATATCGAAACCGCGAAGGTAAATTTGTTCGGCTTTGCCTCCACCGGCGTGTTGTGCAGTGAAAAGTCCTGGAATCATACGCAACACATCCTGCGAAGAACGTGTAGGCCGCAATTCAAGGTCAATTTTGTTGAGGAGGGTCTTGGTTTTGGAGCGCTCGCGTTGACTGCTCACCACAATTTCGTCCAGATTGAGGGATGCCGGTTTTAGATTGATATCAAGAGAAGTGCTGGTGGTCGCCTGCAAATTTTGGGTATCAAATCCGATAAACGAGACCGTCAATGCATACGATTCTCCGTGAAGATCTTTGAATACGAACGCGCCCAATTCGTCGCTGGTGGTACCGATGTTCAGCGATGGGATGAAAATAGTGGCCCCTGTGATGACTTCCCCGGTGGTGGAATCGGTCACTCGTCCCATAATAATGTGGGCAGAAAGCCACAATGAATGGACTAGGAAAAGACTTGTGAAAGATAATTTTGAATAAAGAAGGCTTTTCATACTGCGTAGTTTTTAAAATCTACGCAGTGAGAAGGAGTTTGGATTTTCAGACCGAATGATTTTTCACCATTATTTCAGGAGCGTCACATTTCCTTTTGATTCAAATATATCACCATTGCCGCAGGTCAGCCACACATACCAGGCGTATGAATCCGGAGTGAGCTCCTTGCCCTTATAAGTACCGTCCCAACCTGGATCATTGGGGTCGTTTGTCTCGTAAACGATCTCCCCCCAACGGTTCCAGATGATTAATTTCAAGGCTGTCATGCCATCGGCATTTACCTTGAAAATATCATTTTTTTGGTCGTGATTTGGGGTGAATGCCTTTGGAATGAATACAAATGGCGAAACACAAGGACTGGACCGGAAGTATACCGTAACGGTGTCTATAGCAACGCAACCATCTGAGGTAGTTACGGTTACGGTATAGGTAGTCGTTTCTGTCGGGGTTGCCTCCGTTTCCGGCGAATTAGGATTGGAAAGTGTGCCAGCGGGCGACCAGGAATAACTGATGACAATTCCATTGCCTCCGGGTATCGCCACCAAAGTCGTCGTGGGGTTAGTAAAGCTTAAAGTATCCTGCGAGGTCTCCGCATCCACGGATACATTAGTCACGTTTACGGTATAACTTAAGGTCGTTGTGCAGCCAAATTGATTGGTAGCCGTCACCGTATAGATGGTAGTTTCTGTTGGGGAAACTATGGGGTTTGGTACATTGGGAAGACTTGGCACCCAAACAAATTCCAGATTTTGATCGGGGATTAGGTTGGTCAATAACAACGCGGTCTCCTCGCCCAGACAGATATCATTGTCCGACGGAATTGCTTGAATCTCCGGCATTTTCAAGTCGATCGTGACTGAATCCACATCAAAACATTCCGTGCCGGTAGTCCTTACATAGTAGGTGCCAAAGGGCAATACTTCTACCGTTTGAGTGGTGGCGAATATATTGGAGAAAGTAAGCGAATTGGACCATTCAAACCCCCATGCACCGTTGCTTTGAGCCGTGATGCTCAGGGAATCGGTGCTGCAAACGATGGTATCGTTTGGTAGATCCACCGTGCTGCCTGGCTTGAAATCTACGGCCAGGCTGTAGGCCTCAGAGCAAAGTAGACCCTGGCTTATTTGCACGGAATAAACCGTAGGAACCAGTGGTGAAACCGTTGGATTTGGGTTATTTACATCCACCAGACTCGAATCAAAGGGTACGGAAGTCCATACATAGGTCGCGTTGCTATCAATTCCGATTGGATTCAGGCTTATAGAATCACCCTTGCAGATTTCCATGCCCTCACCAAATGAATCACTTACAATTACGACTTCTACCGAATCTGTAGCAGTAGCAGTACAATGGTTGATATCGGTTACTACAAGGGTTGCGATGTAAGTGCCTTCTTCTATATAGGTAATTATTGGAATTGTATCAGAGGAGGTAGCAGGTAATCCATTGGAGAAGGTCCATGCCCAGGATTTTATACCTGGGTGGTTAACCGTATCCTGAAACTGGATAATTGCTTGCAAAGAACAATCCACATAGGTATGGGTGATCCCTGCGGCAAGTGTATCCGCAAATACCGTGATCATCGAATCCCAGGCGGGAGTACACTGTAAGTTTGGCGAAAAGACTACCTGATATTGCCCTGGAAGGTTATAAAGGTGGATGGGATTAAATTCAATACTGGGTGTGCTATCTCCAAAATCCCAGGAACCACCAATTCCGCTTTCGTTAAAAAAGCTCACTTCTAGTCCCTTACAAAGATCGGCAGTGATTTGCCCCTCAAGATTGAAGCCCGGTAGAATTTCGATCTGGAAGGATAGGGTGTCGGAACAAATAACATTGGTTACAATTACCGTAACCGTATAAATGCCCGCAGGTCCCGTGATGATCGGATTTGCAGACATTGGGCTTATGAGTATGGCAGGTGCATTGACCGACCATAAATAGGTCAAACTATCATTGAATGGCGTGACTAGTACAGACAATGGTAAAGAATCGCCTTCGCAGATCGTCAGGACTGCATTCGAGTCAAGACTGACTTCTATGCCATAGCCTGTCACCGAAATTTCTTGCTTTAGGATACAGCTATCCGATGTTATGGCAGTAACCGTGTAAATGCCGGTAGTGGAAGTTGCCGGCACAGTAATGGTGTTTCCGGAATAGGCTATATCGCCCTCGAACACCCAGATAATGGTAGCGGGGATAGTGGTGGTTGCCGTAAGGGTAACGGAATCACTACAAGTCCGGATAAGCGTATCCGAAACAAACAGTTGAAAAAGACTGTCCAGCGGGGCAATCGTGATGCTGGCAGAAGCGGTACAGGCATTTCCGTCCGTTGCGGTTAAAACATAAGTGGTGGTTACTGTTGGCCCGACCAATACATGGAGTGGATTTGGATTGAAGGTCACCGCCGGGTCCCAAACATAGGTATAGGTGGAATCACCACCGATAACATCGATGCGCACAGAGTCGCTCACACAATTGATGGAGGTAGAATCAAGGCTTAGCGTGAAGTCAGGATACCCTGGCACGTTGTATTCCAGCGAAGTAGTGTCTGAGCAACCCAAGCCTGAGGTCGCGATGAGTTGCACCAAAATGGTTTCATCAACGGGAAGCTGGAAAACGATCTGATTCTGGTCAATGATGACGGTGTTAATGCTAGGTCCGGTCACGGTCCAAACAAGGGATGTAATTGAATTATAAGGATCTGTGGATGCATTGATAAATTGTACCGTGCTGAGGCTGTCGCCACAAATCAAAACATGTCCCCCGTCAATGAGGGCATTGGGGGCAGACGCTATTCCAATGTCTGCAACAGCGATTGCTTCACAACCCAAAGAATCCACTACCGAGACCATATAGGCGCCGGCATTCAAGCCGGAAATACTGGAAGTATCGCCGATTTGAACACCATTGCTGAACCAGGTGTAAGTATATTGAGGGGTGCCGTTAGAGGCTACCGCCGTTGCGCTGCCAAGGCCGCCTGCACAAAGAATATCAACATCGGTGACCGCAACATCAATGTCTGTATGTGCTCCCACAATCCCGGTTGCTGTTCCGCTACAACCCGAAACAGGGTCTGTAACAGTTACTGAAACATTGGTTCCGGCGGCGAGATCCGTTAATTGGATCACACCAGTGGTATCGGTCACTACGGAGTCTGGAGTTATAATGGTCCATTCGTAAATAAAACCTGATCCGGGAGGACTAACCACTGCGGTCGCGGTGGCATTATCGATGCCGATACAAGTTGCGCTTGTTACAACCAATTGAACATCAAGCCCCGTGGTAGCAAGAATTTCTATCCACAAATCTACTTGGCACAAGTTGGAATCGAAGGTGCAAACATAATATTGGCCTGGAGCAAGACCAGACTGAGAAGGCCCGCTGAGGGGCCCGGGGGTCCAGGTATAGGTATAGGGTGGCGTACCGCCAGAGGCCTCTACAATTACGGAGCCATTGTTGTTCCCCCCACATGCAGGGCTCAGCCAGATGACTTCAATTTCAAGCGGCGGTGGAATATTAACAAAGTCGGAATCGACTGCTACACAGCCGTTTGCACTGGTAACTGTCCCAATATGTGGTCCTGCCCCAACGCCTGTTACCAACTGTGTGGTGCCGCCGTTGCTCCACGAAAAAGTATAAGGCGTAACGCCACCCGTTACGATGGCATTCACTGCACCACCATTAAGATATATTGAACAGGGAATATCGGTTGCCACAACCTCAATGCTAAGGGGAGAAGCGACGGTAAAACTTTCAACCCCTGCGCAGCCGTTTGCATCAGAAACAGTAACAAAGTAATTGCCTGGAGCCGTAACGGTAACCGATTCGGAAGCAGAAGAATTAGGGCCATCCCAGGCATAGGAATAGGGGGGAGTTCCCCCAAATCCAGTTGCGGTGAGTGTGCCGCTTGCGCCGTCGCAGCTAAGATTGCTGGCGGTGATCGCTACAGTAACAGCACTTGGTTCTAAAAGGGTAGTACTGCCAGAAGCCGTATTTAACGCCGCATCTGTAACGGTTACTGTATAGGTCCCTACACCGATGCCAAAGGCGCTCTGGGTGGTTTGGCCATTGCTCCAAAGGTAGGTATAGCCGCCTGTACCGCCCACGGCGAACACCGTTGCAGATCCATTGGTGTAACCATGGCAGGTAGGCTGCACACTGGTGAAAGTCATCTGAATTTGTGCCGTGGCCACGCTGGCCGAAGCCAAAAGCGCCAGGAAAATGGCCGAATAGAGGCTTTTTTTCATGCGATGATTTATTTTAGATGGTTTCCGCAGGATTGGGTTTTAAAGGTAAAACCTCAATCTACATCGACCATAGCGACTTCTAGTTGGTTGGTTGCCCGGTTTCTGTAGGATTACATTTTGTCTTCAAGCTCTTAACCCCTGTAATTTCAACCCGCCTTTCTTGAGAAGCCCGAATGTCGTAAATAGAGGTGCGCGGATTTTTGGTGTCTTCGGCTTCTTTCCCTTTGTACTTGGACGCAGCTTCGCCGTTTGGTTTCCTGCTAAACTTTAACTGGCCTGAATTGTCGGGCTTATAATAACCCAAAAACTCTCCGGGTCTGCCGGGAAATGGTCTGTAAAGAAATACGCCACCGTCAAAATTTACAAACATGTTATAAACAGAAGCGGTACGTCGGTTTGTCAAATGATAATTATATTCAGGATTTGACAAAGGAGACGCATAACCTTGTATTTCGATTTCGATGGTATCCCCTTGTTGAAGCATGATTTCAAGGTTTTCAGCGAACTCCCTGAACCGGGCCTCATTTGCCCGCACCTCATTTTCAAAGAAATTGCGAAGTTTTATTGAATCGTTGATCCTTGTTGCTCCCCGCTCTCCCTGAATATACTTTGGTATAAAAAGCGTATCATACCTTCTTGCATAGTCGACAAAGGTGTTTTGATAGTTCAGCAACACCGTATCCTGGTACTTTGGATCCCTTGGATTTTTAAGCAGCGCCTCCCTCATTTCAATTAAATAAGGATCGGTGGCATTCACCAGTGAAGGATCGGTTGCTCTTATACGTTTGGGGTAGTCATTGTCAAAATACAGGGTAATGGGCACGAAATCAACAAAAGGATCGGGCCGGTTAAGTTTGAGGTCAACATAGAGGATACCCCCTTCCAATCGACCCATTGTGGAGACAATTTTAGAGGTATCAGGCTTTTCATAGCCATCCTTTTCCATCACGACCCGATATTGTTGCTCAAAATCAATTTTATACTCTGTGCTGTTAGCATTCTCTGGCAACTGGTCGGTTTGTACGGTTCCTTCTTTTTTAAGGTCATAAAACCGGGCAGTTGCACCATAGACAGGTGCTCCTGTTTCACAATCCCACACTCTTGCGATCAAACGGAGACGCGGGCGCAGATAAAGGGTATCAACAATCTCCCCTTTCCATAATTCATCCGGCATTTTTATCTGCAAAGTGTCCGGAATAAAGCCCTCTTTTTCGCCGATGAGCGTATAACTTTTATCCAGATTTACTTCAAATGCGTAATTGCTTGAAATGTCTGGTGATGGGCTGGATAAGGCGCTGAGTTGTCCGTCTTTTCCTGCTTCAAAAAGCGTAATTCGGGTATAGGGAAGTACCTGTTTGGTAAGTTCATTAAGCGCGAGGGCCCTGTATTTGATCAGGAAGTCAACATAAAATATATCATAGCAGCAGCCTTCTTCAGAGTAGTTGGTGTTTCCGTTGCGATTGCTGCTGAAAAAACCACGCTTGCTCTGATCATCGAGTACAAAATAAGCATCGTTTGCACTGCTGTTGATATAAGCACCCATGTGCACGGGAGACATCCAACGACCATTTTTTCCTCGTTTAGACTTGTACACATCCAGGCCTCCCAGTGTTTGCAGCCCATTTGTGCTAAAGAATAAAGTGTTGGAAGGACCGTGGTAAAAAGGGGTAACTTCATTGCCCGCAGTGTTCAAATCTTCCAGAGGTTGCGGAGTGGTAAGGCTGTCTCCAATGATCTGGCTAAACCAAATGTTCTTGTCTTTGATACCGTTCCCGTCCGGACGATCGGAGACAAAAAACAGGGTTTCAAATTTGTCGCCCGGCAGCAAACCAACGCTAGGTTCAGTATTGGTAAACCCTGCCATATTTACGGTCGGAAGCTTTTCCGGAAGTCCCCAGCTGGTATCGTTCACCATTTTACGACGATAAAGTTCAAACCGGATATCAGCAGAGTCCCCTACAAAATCACCGACTGAGAAGTAGGCCACATCGCCTGCTTTGTTTAAAGAAAGGTGTGCAGTGTGCTGGCGTTTCAAGTCGTTGAATATCACCGAATCAGTAACCACCATCTGCCTGTCTTGACCTAAATTTTCATCGGCACCTTCTGCTTTGAGCAGTTTTACCGTATTGCGTTTCGGGTTTTGTTTGTCTTTTCTGAAATCAAACCTGTAGGCAGAGAAATAGAGCTGGCCTTTGTACGGGAACGCCACATACTCTGAATATTCGGGAGTGCTCACATTGGTAGTATCCAACCGATAGCAGGTGTCCCTAGGGCATGGATCATTTTTTATTATAATGTAAGGATTGTCCGTTCCTTCTTCCTCCGCCCACAGACAAAGGGCCG
>JAUSMG010000101.1 GCA_030645295.1 Saprospiraceae bacterium
AACGCAGTATTTCAATGAACTAATCGTTGATAGAGTTTTTGACGTGTTCGCCAATATCCCGAACCTCACAAAAAGTCATCCAGCATTGCAAATCCTATACAATCTTGGCAAAATCGCCGCCTAATTCTTCACGAACCATTGTTGTTAATATGTGCCGCAAAACTACCCCTTAATTTGGGAGTGATCCCGTGATATAAGTCACGCCGAGGGGTCATTTTGATCACCTAACCAAGCGCTTTTCAATGCTTACCCCGTTGTTTTTCAATCCACTCCAATGTGTCATTTAAAATAGACCATTGATATTGGTACACCGTTGCCCACGAAACCAGACTTGAGAAAGTGAACGCAGAAAGGCAAAAGGATGAGTATTTCAGTAGGTAAAATTCGATTGCCTCTTTATCTTCAATTGAGATACTTTTAAATATATTAACCATGTACTATTTATATTCGGTACTTAGCACAGTTTGACCGCCCGGGTACTGAATATTTGCATTGTCTTCTGCTGTAATAAAAAAGCCGGCAGGTTTAAAGCTTGCCACCGTTTTCAGTGAACTTGTAAGCGTACTGGAAAACATACCACTTGATGTTTTCAACTGTCCAATGTTTTTTCTCCCGTTCTGTTCCGTTTCCATCCACACAATGTACAATTCTTTTGCAGGGCTAAGTCTTTTAGGGTCTGCCAACCGCTTCACATGTAAATCAATGTTGTAGTTGTTGTTTTTATCTTTCTTGACTTTTACCGAACCTTCTGCGGCCGGAACTACCGTTGATGTTAAAAAATTATACTGAGTAGCACCGCACGACTGTAACACTACAATGGCAAACAACATTGCAAAGGCTGCATACACCTTTATAGATGCTTTTTTTAATTTTGTATAGTTCATTTTTTTCATATTTATATACAAAGGTCGCTAAACTCTCCATGCAAAGCCTTACACAATTCTGGAAACAAGTTGAATAATTCACACATTAAATCATCAAACCCCGGTCTTTTTGATCACCCCAACGAGCGCTTTTCAATGCTTACCCCGTCGTTTTTAATGTGGGAAAAGCCCCTAAATACAGTGTTTTATGATTATTTTTTCTATTGAAAAAAGGAATTCAATTGCTTTTCATTTTTTCTTTCGCGGTATCCACCAGGTAATACATCATCGGTACGAGATAAACAGTCAAAATCAGGGAGGAAAGCAAGCCGCCAATAATAACCCACGCCAAGCCGTTTTTCCATTCGCTGGCAGTACCGCGTGCCAGGGCGATGGGCAACATACCGACTGCCATAGCCAAAGTGGTCATCAAAATGGGGCGCAAACGCTCTTTGCCAGCCAATATCAAGGCTTCTTTGAAATGCTTGCCTTCGGATTTGAGTTGGTTGGTAAAGTCCACAATCAAAATGGCATTTTTGGTGACCAATCCCATAAGCATAATCAATCCCAACAGGGCAAACAAACTCAAATTGCTCAAGGACAGGTTCAAAGCTAAAAATGCCCCAATCGCCGCCACTGGAATTGAAAATAACGCCACAAATGGATAGACAAAACTATCGTACAAGGCTACCATTATCAGATAAATCAGCAAAAAGGAAATGCCTAAAACAGAGCCCAGTGCCCCAAAACTATCATTCTGGCGTTTGATGTCGCTGCCCCATGTTATCTGCATACCCTGAGGCAAAGGATTTTTTTCCAAATATGCCACCACATCACCTGCCACGGTTCCAGAAGGTCTGCCCAGGGCATCGGCGGTGAGCGTAACGGCAGGCTGTCGGTCTTTACGCTCCAAAAGCGAAGGCGACCGGTCTTTGACGACTTCCGCAAATTGCGAGACCTGAACCGGAAATCCCATCGGGTTGAGGATGTTCAGGCGACTAACGTTTTCGAAACTCCGGCGGTCAAAATCAGTAATCCATATCCTAATGGGATATTCGGTGCCATTTTCGGTAAGTTTTGCATCGTCATTGCCCGTAAAAGCAATGCGCAGGTTTTGCCCGGCATAAGCGGTGTTCAATCCCAAACGCTGCATTTTGTCTTTATCCGGCACTACTTTATATTCTGGGCTTCCTTCTTCTACGGAAAGTTGCGCATTGTCCGCTCCCGGAATGTTCTGCACGATTTCTTTCAGCATTTTTCCCGTTTCCATGACTTGTGCCAAATCGCTCCCGCTCAAGGTCATTTCAATGGGCGCAGAGCGCGGAATCAGGCCCAATGCCGCCATCGAAAACCGGATATTGGGATATTTATGCTGCAGATTTTTCCGCAATTGCAGCATAAAATCTTCTGTTCGCAGGTTGGCGAGTTCGGTTTTGGGTTTTAATTGAACCGTAAATTCGCTTTTGTACATAGAACCTACCCCCAAACTGCCGATGCCCGTGCTTGGCCCGCCCACATTGCTGAACAAGGTTTTGACTTCGGGCAAAGTCAAAATGTATTTTTCAATGTCAGAAGAAACAGCATCGTTTTGTTGGATGGACGTACTTCTCTCAAACTCTAGTGCAAAACGGAACTTGCCCTGGTCGCCTGTTGAAATCAATTCTTTGCCGATAATTCCTTGTTTCATGATACCCAAAGTCATGGCAAAAAGCAAAACAACGATGCCTGTGAAAATCAATTTATGGCTCAATACCCAGGTCAATTGTCTGCCGTACCAATTGATAAAATGTTCCAACTGGCGCTCAAACCAAATCAAAAAGCGGTTAAAAATATTGGTGGGCTGCAAATCTTCCTTTTTGCCAATGCGGGAAGCAAGCCAAGGGGTGAGCGTAAAACCGACCAACAAACTCGTCATGGTCGAGGTAATGACAACTACCGAAAATTGCTTCAACATATCCGCCACAAAAACCTGTAAAAACAGAATCGGCAAGAAAACCACCACATCCACCAAAGTAATAGACAAAGCCGAAAACCCGATTTCCATCCTGCCATCAAGCGATGCCTTGCGTTTTTCCTTGCCCATGTCCAAATGCCGCTGGATGTTTTCCAAAACCACCACCGCATCGTCCACCAATATCCCGATAATCAGGGACATGGCCAACAATGTCATCAGATTGAGGGTATAATTGAGCATCCACATCACCGCAAAAGCCGTGATGAGCGAGGTTGGAATGGCAACCAAAACGATCATTGCATTCCTGAAACTCCGTAAAAACAATAGCATGATCAATGAAACCAGGATTACCGCCAATATCAAATCAACCAAGACAGAGTCCACGGCAGCAATGGTATTGTCGGTACTGTCGTCGGCAATGACAAACTTTACTTCACTTTGGGCATTTTGCTTTTCGATTTTTTCAAAAGTGCTGCGCACACCTTTCGATACGTTCACCGCATTGGCATCGCCTTGCTTTTTCAACAAAAGTCCTATACCGTTTTTACCGTTGAAACGGCTGATGGATGTAATTTCCTTGATGCCGTCCGTCACTTCTGCCACATCTTTAACATACACCGGGCTGTTTGGTGCGGGCATTCCGATTTGTACATTTTGCACATCTGCAAGTGTGGCAAATTTTCCGGCCAAACGCACCGAATTGCTTTCCTTGTCGGTCTGCACCTTGCCAGCGGGTAAATCCAAGCCTGAACGGTTGATGGACTCAACAACCTGCGACAAAGAGATTCCATACAATTTTATCTTTTCCTGATTGATTTTTACCTGAATCTCACGCTCTTCACCGCCCAACATCGTAATTTCTGCCACCCCTTTCAGTTGTTGGATTTGTGGCAAATATTCGTCCTTCATTTTTTGGTAAAATACCGTTGCCGGTAAATTGCTTGTAGCGCTGATAGACATGATCGGCAAGTCGTTGGGCGAAACCTTGCTCATCACGGGGCTTAAAATTTCTGCGGGCAAATCTTTCCGAATATTGTCAATATAGCGTTGTGCGTCCTGCATGGATTTGTCCAAATTTGTACCGTAGTTCAAATTGGCAATAATGACCGAAGCATTGGGCAAAGACTTGGTCACCAAATAGTCCACGCCTTCCAAATTGGACAAGGCATCTTCAATTTTTCGGGAAACAGACGTTTCCACCTCACTCGGTTCTGCCCCCGGATAAACCGTTTTAATCACCACCACAGGCTGGTTGAAGTCGGGCATGAGTTCATAACTCAAATTTTTATAACCGATAATGCCCAATAGTGCGAAAACACTAAACAAAACGATGATGAGCGAGGGGCGGTTTATCGAAATTTCTGTGATGTTCATAATCGCTTAATTTTTGGTTTGAATGGTTACGTTTCCGAACATCCCCGCTTTTAACCCCTGATTTTTGAGGTTTTGAACCAAAAATTG
>JAUSMG010000227.1 GCA_030645295.1 Saprospiraceae bacterium
CCTTTATCGGGGTCGGGCAGTATGTCGCGCAACGAACGTTGCAGTTCGGTAAGATCGGCAGAAGAGATCATGGGCAAAGATTAGATTGCAAACTTCGCCTACTTTGAGGAAATGAGTGATAAAAATGCAAAAAAATGCTTGATCAATCATTCAACTTCAACACCTTCAAAAATGCCTCCTGCGGCACCTCTACATCGCCAAACTGCTTCATGCGTTTTTTACCCTCTTTTTGTTTCTCGAGCAATTTACGTTTACGCGAGATATCACCGCCGTAGCACTTGGCCGTCACGTCTTTGCGGAGCGCAGAAATGGTTTCGCGGGCAATGACTTTTTGGCCGATGGCTGCCTGAATGGCGATTTGGAACTGCTTGCGGGGCAGGAGATCTTTGAGTTTTGCGCACATCCTGCGGCCCATGTATTCAGCTTTGGAGCGGTGAAAGAGCGCCGAGAGTGCATCCACGGGTTCGTTGTTGAGTTTGATGTCAAGTTTCACCAAATCCGTGTCCCGATAGTCTATTATGTGGTAGTCAAAAGAGGCATAGCCCCGCGTAATGGATTTTAATTTGTCGTAGAAATCAAATACAATTTCGGCCAGGGGCAGGTGGAAAATGATTTCCAGACGTGTGGGTGTGAGGTAGTGTTGTTTGATGAGGATGCCACGTTTTTCGAGGCAGAGCGTCATGATGTTCCCGATATATTCTGGCTTGGTGATCACCTGTGCATAAATGTAGGGCTCCTGTACGCTTTGCAAATGGTTGGGCTCAGGAAGTTCTGTGGGCTGGTGTACCGTGAATTCGTTGCCCTTCATGTCTTTGGCCCTGTAGGGCACGTTCGGAACGGTAGTGATGATGTCCTGATCGAACTCGCGATAAAGCCGCTCCTGCACAATTTCCAGGTGTAGCATCCCGAGGAATCCGCAACGAAAACCAAATCCGAGCGCGGTGGAAGTTTCAGGCTCCCACACCAGGGAGGCGTCGTTGAGCTGGAGTTTTTCCAATGCGTCGCGCAAGTCCTCAAAATCGTCATTATCAAGGGGATACACTCCTGCAAATACCATGGGTTTTACTTCTTCAAACCCTTTTACGCCCTCGGTACAAGGTCTGGCAGCGTGTGTAATCGTATCGCCGACTTTAATTTCACGACTCACTTTGATACCGGTAATAACATAACCCACATCCCCTGTTCCAATCTCTGTCGCCTCGAACTGCCCCATCCGCAGCACACCTACTTCTTCTGCAGTAACTTCCTTGCCAGTATTGAAAAATTTGAGTTTGTCCCCTTTTTTCATAGTGCCGTTCATCACTCTGACGTATGCGATAATTCCCCGGTAGGAGTTGAACACCGAGTCAAAAATCATCGTTTGGAGCGGCGCGTTGGGGTCGCCGCTGGGGGCCGGGATACGATCAACAACTGCAGCCAAAATTTCCGCAATCCCGATGCCCGTTCGGCCCGAAGCAGAGATGATTTCTTCGCGCTTGCAGCCAATCAGGTCAATGATTTGGTCTTGCGCTTCCTCGATATTGGCGCTTTCCATGTCCACTTTGTTCACGATCGGGATAATTTCCAGGTTATGGTCAACAGCCAGATAAAGGTTGCTAATCGTTTGAGCCTGAATCCCCTGTGAGGCATCCACGAGCAAGAGCGCACCCTCACACGCGGCGATAGAACGGCTTACCTCGTAGGAAAAATCCACGTGGCCAGGCGTATCAATCAGATTGAAAATGTATTCTTCGCCATTGGCCGGGTGAACATATCGAATCTGTATGGCATGACTCTTTATCGTGATACCGCGCTCGCGTTCGAGGTCCATATTGTCGAGCGCCTGATCTTGCATATCGCGCTTGCTGATGGTGTGGGTATACTCCAACAGGCGGTCGGCAAGCGTGCTTTTGCCGTGGTCAATGTGGGCGATGATGCAAAAATTGCGTATGTTCTTCATGTAGTGATGAAGTGATAAAGTGATAAAGTGATAAAGTGAACTCAGATGGAAGCGGTTAAAATCACTTTATCACTTCATTTGTTCATCACTTCATGAAAACGGGCGCAAAGGTACTCCAATTTGTGCTTTTCGGAGCGGTAATATGAATGTTTGAAAAGAATTTGATGCTGGAAAACAAATCAGGGTTTAAGGTGACATCTCCGCCAAGACGTATCACCTTAAACCCTGACCCCGCCGGGGTTGGTGTTTTCACCAAGCACAGACAGGACGAGAACTGGACTTGAAATACTCACTCTGCTGAGTGCTTGGTGAAAACACCAAGCACGGCAGAAATCCTGCAAAAATGTGCGCTATATCGCCGAGGACCGGAGGACCGGAAAATTATTCCACAGCATCCACCAGTACCCGTACTTCCGTCCGGATCAGTTTCCGGGAGGCTTCAATCCGGCGGCCGATGTCGCCCTGGCTCAGATCCGGGTACACTTCTTTCCAGGCTTTGCCTTCGTTTTTGTCCATGTCCTCCCAGGTGTTGTAGAAATCAACGGTGGAGGCATCATAAGCACAAGATTCGCCCCGGGGAAGAACCATAAAGCCCATCAACCAGCCAGCGCGGTTACCCATAGCGATGTTTTTTTCATGCACAGGCTTTACAAATTTGGATTCCATTTCTACCCAGGCATCCCAGCCACCGGCGGGTATTTTCATGAAATTTTCGACCCTGTATTTGGGCTGCGTTTTGCCGGGAGCAAATACCGCATCTCCAGTGGTCCAAACCTCCCTTTTGATCAGATCCCGGTAATCTTCAGCCTTATCGGCGATCGCTTTTTTATCGGCTGGCAAGGTTTTCATGGCAGCATCGAACCAATTTACGTCGGATTGCAAGGCCTTCCAGTTTTTATAGTGGGTGATCACCAGAAAGTCGTATTCCGAATTCGTGCCGCTGGGGTACAGTACTTCTTCGAGCTCCCATCCGGTGATGAGGCCCTGTTTCAGGCGGTATTGGTGGACCTGTTTCCAGGCTTTTTCACATTCCAGGTATTGGTCCCACATGCCGGGTTTTACCTTCATGTACTCGACGGTGACGTAAGCCTTGTTGTCGTTTTGGGCCTGGAGATTGGGCTGAAAAAACAGGCAAATAAATGCCAGGGCGAGGAGAGAAAATAGTGATCTCATAGTTGAAAAAAGTTTTAGGTTATGAAAGAATAATGCTGGATTTTTGAGGTTTATTCAAGAACCATCGTGGAAAAATTCCACTATTGACCGGATGTCTTCATTTTACTTGAGGCCCGCCGGTCAGTTCCCGCCGTGCTTGGTGTTTTCACCATATCCGTCAGGCTAAGTGCTAATTCTTTAAAGATTCCGCTCCGTCCTCGTCAACAACAACGGCGGAGCTCAATTTAAGATGAAATTAATCAATTTAAGGCTTAGCCTGACGGATATGGTGAAAACACCAAGCACGGCGGAAAAACGGACTAGACATTTTACCCATTGAAGTCGAGGCCGAACGTATGAAAGATCTCAAGTGGAGCGCTCCTTGCGCAATTTTATTGCAACCTACAAGCCTGCGGAAGCGTGGATAGTCAACCGAAGTTTGAAAGAAAGCATTCAAATCGAGGAAACAGAGGTTAAGTTTATACCTTGGTTTGATCTATTGCTTTGATGTAGTACCGTTGACGAACCCCTGCCCTGCGGATACTACAATCACCCAGAGAAGGAATGCGTATGCGGCCCCGGTGTTGTAACTGGCAACAAATAAATGTCAGTTAAAAACCTCCTGTGTACACTCAAGCATTCTCACATGCTTAAAAACACAGGAGGTTCATTTAGACTCTGGCACCTTAGTGCCTCTGCAGCAGATTTACGGCGTTTTATTACCCTTTTTCAACATTTTATTGCTTTTACTTGGAGCGACCTTCATATTCTGAGTCGTTGTACTTTTTTGTGGCGTCGGCGTGGTACCGGGAGTGGACGTAGTATTGTTAGCAGCACAACCGGTATCTTCTACTACGAAGGTGCCCAAATACTGGTCGTTTTTCCAGCTTACCGTACTTGGAAACACTGCTTTTGACCTGAACGAACTGGACAGGCTCCGTCCAAGGGATTCCGATGCACCGGCAGGGGCCTGCAGGACAGCTGTATACTGACGCATATTATCTCCGATACAATCGCCCCTTTGAGCCGGGCCCCAATGCGCTTTGCAATTCCCGTCACTCACTTCGATTTCACCCCACATGCCTTCTGCGCCTTTATTAATGCAGCGGGTCGGCTTCGGATAGTCTATATCCTGGAACCTAAAGTCGATGTTAGGACATTGATCGCTTAGTTCAATTCCTGTTGCGTTTTCCAGTTGAGCTGAATAGGTGCGTATGCCGTCCGAAGTGCAGCCCTTATCATTCCAGTCACCCCATTCGGGTTCACAGGTTTTATCCTTAATGATGAGAATCCCATACATGTTATCGCCTCTGTAAACACACTCGGAGGGACCGGGATAGATTTTTTCCCGAAATGTAAAACCGATTAGTTTACCCTCATTTTTAAGGTCTTTTGTTTTGGCATTTTCCAATTTAGCGCTAAAGCGCCGGAATCCATATCCTGAGCAACCTTCATCCACCCAGCTGCCCCAGTTGCCTACACAGGAAGCATCCACAAGGTCAATTTCGCCCCACATACCGAGTACGCCTTTGTCAATGCAACGGGTCGGTTTGACATAGGTCTTTCCGTTTAGGGTAACACTCGTGTTTTCACATTCGTTTTTCCAGTTGTTGGTTACGGTATGTTCCAGGCGGGCATAATAAGTCTTCATGCCATTATTACAACCTTGTTCAGTCCAATCGCTCCAATTTGCTTTACAAGTGCCGTCTGTAACATCAATTTCACCCCACATACCCAGCACGCCTTTGTCAATGCAACGGGTCGGCTTGGAATAGGTCTTCCCATTTAAGTCAAAACTGGTGTTTTCACATTCGTTTTTCCAATCGTTGGTTCGGGTATTTTCCAGCCTTGCATAATAGGTTCGCTTACCGGTACCGGTACATCCATTATCCTTCCAGTCGCTCCAGTTGGCTTTACAGGTATTATCATTCAGGTACCATTCACCCCACATGCCGCCCAATCCATGATTGCTTGTTTTGTCTGGAGTCCCTTGGTCTACGCCTAGAATGTAAATTGGTGTTTGATTAGCGGCATCTTCCCAACTATTTCCGCCCGTTTGGTTTAGTCTGGCAGACCACTGGCGTTTCCCGTCGCCAATACAGCCATCATCTTTAGCTGGAAACCAGGATTGTGCAAAGGTATTTGGCAGGAAAGCCAAAAAAAGCAGTACAATTAGCGGGCTTGCCCATAAGGAAGTCCTATCCCATAATTGCTTGTTGAAATTTACTTTGAAATGTCTCATTGGTATGAATTTAATGGTAAAAAAATAATGAGTTGTTTGCGTTAACAAGGTTCTGCTATGTTGTTTTTAGCATCGCCAGTTTAATGGGTTACGCTGAGTCTCGAATTCCACACACCTGCTTCTCCGACCACAGATACTACATAAATTCCAGGGGGCAGATTTCCAGTTTGAATGCGGTTTTCTGATCCGTTAACCAACTCCTGGCTTTGCAAGAGCTGACCAGCCATGGAATAAACCTGGATCCTTTTAAGGGTCGTTTCAGGGTCTTTCACCGAGACAATGCTGTAGTCGCTGGCAGGATTTGGGAAAAGGCCGAAGGCTGTTTCCGGCAACAATGTTTCCGTTTTTGAAGTAAGGGATCGCGTTATGGTCGCTTCAAAAAGATAGGTTCCCAGGGTGCCAGGGTAATAAGGCACGATATGGAAGTCTACATAATCTGCGCCCTGGCTACTGAAGCTCATCCCTGGCGCCAACAACACACCGTCATAGGAGTCGGACCAGGGGTTCGAGCTGCCTGCCCGGTACGACCAGCGGACGTCATTGGTATAGTAAAAGCCATTGGGGTTGTTATAAGAGTCGTGCACCCTTGGTTTTACGGTGTAATAGTATCCGGTGGGGAGGGTGAAATAGAAAAAGTCTGCGTCATTTGGCTGGTGAATATTGGATCCTTCTGTGTGCACATAGGCTACATCATTGACGAAATTTAAAGCCAATTCAATCCCGTTGACGTCCGCATCATTGGGTTCGTAGATGTCTGGCTGAAGGGCTGGGGGCACCACGGAAACTGTAATAAAACTGCCGCCGTTCACGGATGGGGAAACAACCTTCCAGGGTTCCGAACCATGCTTTGTCCATAGGGCAATGTTATAGGAGCCGGGCGCTACATTCAGGCCGCTTGAATAGAAGTGAAGGAATCCGGACGTTTGGGCCTGTGCAAGCGAAAGGTTGTCAATTCTGTCAATTTCCATAATAAACTCACCATCCGGTTTGTGCAGATATGCAGCAACAGATCCGGAAAAGCCAACTGCGCCAGGTGCTTTTACCTTCGTGGAGATTGTAAAGGAGGAATTTTGCTCAATAGGATTATTGGCAAGCACCAGGGCATCCGCTATTTCTACCGTATTACTGGAAACTACCTGTACCTCTGTGCTGCTGGGTGCCGGCATGTCGGGCACCTGAGTCCACACATTTGTGCCTTGTTTTTTATATAAAATCGTCACATAATAATTCCCGGGAAGCAGTTTTAAGGTACCTGAAAAGTTTATGGATGCCGTGCCGTTTATTGGGGCCAGGGAGACGTCCATAGAATCAATGAACTGCACAAAACTGTAATTGAATTTTTTGTAAATGGCAACCCCGACTTTGCCATTAAATGTATTTACCGCAGTATTCCTTACACTACTGACAACAGCATAGGATTGATTAAACACCAGGGGTTGTGGGGAAACTGCCACACCCGAAACAGTGCGCAAACTGGGCGCCGGGGTCGCGTTTGGTTTAATGCCAATGATAGCCTTTTGATTGGTGCTGTACCCACCTCCGCTGCCGCTGCCGATACCCAGGAACGTTGGATTAAGCGAATTCATGATAAAATACCCGTTGCTACCTCCTCCCCAGCCCCAATTAATGTGGAATTTGTTATTATCATCATAGCCGTCGCATACAAAGGCATGTGCTCCGCCATTACCGGATCCGCTGTGCTGGACAGGCCTGCCTGCATCCAATTCTCCTTTGAACATTGCGACCCAACCGGCATCTGAATAGGAGCCCTGATTCACCAGGTTACAACCTGAATCATAACTAAAATAGTTTATTAAGGCACCCGGTACATTTTCAGAATAAGTTCCACTAACGCTGGGGCTATAGTCCATATTCACGGATACGCCGCAGTGATACATCAGTTTTGCAACGTCATCATTGTTACTGTTGAGGTTGTTTGGCATATTGAACCACCCATAAATGGTGGCGCCAAAATTGGCGTATAGTGTTCCGTAGTCATTCTCCAGGTAGCTATGCTCACCCTGGCCGCTTACCGGGTGATTCCAATACTTCATTATTTGAGCCATGGCGGTGGCCACACAGCCGGTCACCGAACCGCCCGGGCACAGTTCATTGTAATAAGGCGATTGATCCCAGGTCGTCGTCAGCAGGGGGTCTACGCTGGAATTGTCGGCATTATTGATAGGTACAGTACTCCGAAGGGTTTTCCACTCGCTTTGGATCGGTCCCGTCGCTTTAATCTTGTTTTCGACAATAAAGAAAATCTCATGCCGGTAATGTTCCAACCACTTTTCCATATTGATCGGAATGTCATTTGGATCAAAGGGGCCAGCGTCGGAGTAGCCAAGAATGGGGGTGACCGCATCGTCGCCGGCGACAATGACAAAGCCCCGGGTGTAGTTTACATTAAAAATGTAGAACTGCCTGGGGGATTCTATCGGAGCGACTTCGTTACTGCTGTACACCAGCTCCAGTTGAACATTGTCGGCAAGCGCCTGCCCTCTTTTAGTACTTTGGAAAAAATGTTTGCCAACGGTTGCGGCTGTAGCAGGGTCAATAGGCTCTGCAAAACCATACTGGTTGAAACTTAATAATAAGCTGAATGCAATTAGTAGTGGTTTCATTTTTGGAAAAATTTAGTGCATGAAGAAATGAATTTCATTTCGTGCCACAAAGGTGCCGTCCCCGCCCTCCTGCCCCCCTGCACGTATTTCACATTTCCCTGCACCTATTTCACATTTTGCACAAAAAAAGCCGCCGCTATTTCACATTTTGAAACAGCAGCGGCGCTATAAAAAATTGACAATCAATTACTTGCGAAAACTCATCGGTGGAACCCCAAACTCCTCAGAAAAAGACCTTGAAAAATAATTAGGGTCACTGAAACCGACTTCATAAGCGATTTCTGAAATGTTGAGTTCGGTGCTTTGAAGCAGTTCTTTGGCCTTGTGCAGCCGCACGGAGCGGATAAACCGGGAGGGAGTCTTGTCGGTCAGGGCTTTTAGTTTGCGGTTCACCTGCATGTTGCTCAGGTGCGCGGCCTGGCACAGCTGAGGCACATCAAAATTAGGGTCGTCCAGGTGCTCTTCCACCACGAATCGCAGTTTTCGGAGGAAGCTGTCTTCGAGGGTACTTGGAACTTCCGTCATTGAAACGGCCTCCCAACGGGCATACTTATTTTGGAGGACACGCCGGAGTTCCAGCAGTTTTTCCAGGCGCACGAACAATTCCTCCTTGTTGAATGGCTTCATCAAATACGCATCCGCGCCCATGCGCAGACCGATGATTCGGTCGGCTTCTGCCGCTTTGGCGGTGAGCAGGATGATGGGTATATGGCTGGTACGCTCGTCCTTTTTCAAGGTCTCGCAAACTTCATAGCCGTCCATTTCCGGCATCATCACATCGCTGATGATGATGTCGGGGATGATTTCCAGGGCGCGTTCAATGCCCAGCCGACCGTTGGGGGCTGTATGGATCTCATATTCCTTTTTCAGCAGGCTGACAATGTAGGTGACCACATCGGCATTGTCTTCAATGAGCAGCAAAACGGGCTTGTCGGTATTCGGGGATTCCAGATGGACAGGGCTTGTTACCGCTGCGTCGGAATCCGCTACATTGGTCATGTCTGGGAGCAGCGTGGGAGGCAACGGACTGGCTTGTGCCGGTTTGGGCGTTGCTGCATCCAGGCGTACTGGAAACAACAATGTGAACGTAGTGCCTTCGCCAGGGCTACTCGCTACCGTAATGCTGCCGCCCATCATTTCCACCAGTTCCTTCGTAAGGGTCAAGCCAATCCCCGTGCCTTCGCCCTTGCGGGTATGGGAACTATCAGCCTGGTAAAATCGGTCGAAAATATGTGCCAGTTGGTCTTCCGGGATACCGATTCCCGTATCGCTTACCCGAAGGGACAAAACCGGCTGGCCATTGTTTTCAAGTTGGCTGGTCAACAGCACTACGCTTCCCCCTGGCCCTGTAAATTTGAGCGCATTGGACAAAAGATTGTACATGATGTGCTGGATCTTCACTTCATCGTAATCCATCACCAGTTCCGGGATGTCGGAGGAGAAAGTCAGGTCTATTTTCTTCTCCGAAGCCATGGAATAAAACGACTCGCTGAGGTAGCGCAGGTATTGAATGATGTCGCTTTGCACCAGGTCCATTTTCATGGTACCTGAGTCGAGTTTCGACAGGTCGAGCAGCTGATTGATGAGCCGAAGCAGGTTTTTGCTGTTGCGGCGGATGAGGCCCCGCTCGTTGTCGAAACCCCGGATATTGTCGAGCATGCCCATGATGATGGTGAGCGGGGTGCGGAATTCGTGGGTGATGTTGGTGTAGAGCCGGGTTTTTAGGGCGTTGAGATCTCTCAAGCGTTGGCTTTCCGCTTTTTCAAGTGCAGATTTTAGTTTTCTTCGGTAATAAAAAACTACACTGCCGCCCAAGAGCAACACAAAACTACTTCTGGCCCACCAAGTGGCATGCCAGGGGGGCAAAATGACAATCTCAACGGAGGCTTCCTTTGTACACCAAAAGCCCGTTGCCGTTTTAGCCTTCACTTGAAAGCTGTATTTCCCGGGGTCAATGTTCGTATAATGGGTTTCCCGGGTATTTCCGGCAGATTGCCATTCTTTTTCGTAGGGCAATAGCCGATAGTAGTAGACTGTTTTTTCAGCCTTGTAAAAAACAGGCATCACAAAGCTAAACCCAAATTCATTTTTGTCAAAAGGCAATGTAATAGCGTCGGTATAGCGCAGCATTTTATGCAGGATACTGTCAGCTCCCCCGATGGATACCTGCTGATGGTTTAGGAAAAAATCGAGCAAATGGACCGGGGCGCTATAATTGCGAACGGGCAAGCTGTCGGGGTGAAAACGGAATGCCCGGTCGCCGGCAACAAAGTAAAGCCAGCCAGCCTTATCCCGACAACTGGATGTAAAGTCAACGGGCTTGCCTGGCATTCCGTCGTAAGCGTTAAAATTGGTAAAAATGCCCGTTTTTAAATCCAGCTTTTGCAGGCCCAAAGCGGTACCGATCCAGGGATTCCCAGCGGCATCCTCTACCAAGGTCAGGATTTCATTGTGGAGCAACCCATTTTCAAGACTATAATTATCGAATTGGTCTTTGGCGGGGTCATAAACACTCAGACCATTGGTAGTTGCCAGGTACATCCGCCGATGGGCGCCCGCAAACATGGGTTGACAAACATTGGATGGAATGCTGTTAGAGTTGTTCGGGTCGTGGAAATAAGACTTCCCTTGTTTTGTTTGTAGATCGTAGTGAAACAGCCCTTTTGTGGTTGCGATCCAGATCTTTTGATCCTCATCTTCTACAATATCAACAAAATGATTGGCTTTTGGGATAAAGCCGGGTATATTGTCTTTGAATTCAGGAAGTGCAGACTCAAACTGATCCAATGGCTCATTATAGCAATTGATGCCATCCCAGATTTTCCTGCAGGCTACCCGTACATGGAGCCCTGTCTTGGGGAGGAGTTTTACTTTGCCTGTTTTTCTATTGTACCATTTCAATCGGCCCTTGGTGCCCTCATAGATCAGTAGATCATCCTCCGAATAAGGGATCAGCCTTGGCAGGTCACCCTTTACAGATTCAATAGGAATGCTGGTGGATATCCTTTTTTTTTGCCGAACGTCATATTGAAAGGCCCCTTTATAGGTCCAAAGAATGGGCTTGTTTTCGTCCCAGGGCAGTAGTTGCACCGTTGGCTCTTCTGCGATCGTTTCAAAAGGATTGTTTAGGTCTTTGGCCACCGCGATCCCCTGATCAGCAGTAATAAGCCATAGATTTCCAGCGCGGTCTTTGAATAGGCAGGGTATCTTGGAAGCAGGGGGACTGTTGGGATCTTTGTCATCATGCAGATAAATGATCTTAGCGTGGTCTTTCGAATCCCAATACCATAATTCACCCTGGCCAGCCATCCATATTTTGCCCTTCTGATCGGGTAGAAAAGCGGTAGGCGCTTTTGAGTTATTAAAATGGAACGCCTTTATCAAATCGCGATAGGTCTCCGTCACCGGGTCAAACGCCCAAAAGCCATCAAAAGAAGAAGTAAGCAATAACTTCCCATTGGGCAATTCGGTCATTTCCTGCACCGCGCTGTATCGCCAGCCTTGCTGTTCCCCGATGGGATTTGGAATATTTTTAATGGTACCGTTTGGCAAAACCTTCACCAGGCCCGAATGAATACCCAACCAAACCGTTCCATCCTTTTGTTGATAAAAATGATGGCCATTATCCAGGTTGCCGATGTTCTCAAAGGCCCCGGTTTTTTTTACCCATTTGCAAAACCCATTAAAACGGGTGCCGATCCAAATATTGCCATCCTTATCTTTATTGAGGGTATTGAGGAAAACGCTGCAAGCGTCTGCAGCAGCACCGCGTTCGGATTTAAACGTTTCCGTTTCAGGATCGAAAATAAACAGCCCTTCATCGGAGGTACCCACCCAAATTTTACCATCATCAGTTTCGACGATCCCTACCGTCATATTATTACCGAGGCTATGAGGGTTTCGGGGATCGAAACGGAAATTCTTGAACTCCATACCGTCAAAGCGACTCACGCCATTGTGGGTGGAAAACCACATAAACCCTTCCTTGTCCTGTAGGATAACTTCTCTGCTTCCGGTGCCGGAATGTACAAAGCCGTCTTCAATAGTATACCTTCTGAAATGTAATTCCTGGGCATGGAGGAATATTGGGGCTGATAAAACCCAGCAAATTAAAGCTGCATGAAGATTAAATATGTCTTTTATCGTCATCAAAGCCTGGTTTCAAAAACCCTGGAACGTCTTGTTCCATTAGAAGGTCTTCAAAGCCAAAGGTAACAAAATAAAAATCTACTAAAAGGCTATTTCGGGTACATTTATTCTCCTATCTGTACACTTGATACTTGTATAGGTACCTTTTCGAAGGGGCTGTTGCCATCGAAGTGTTGTTCTTCCAGCGTCTGGCGCCTTCCAATATTTAAGGTGACATCTCCGCCAAGAGGTGTCACCTTAAATATTGGAAGGAAGGATGTCCCTCAAACTAAAACACATAGTTCACACTCAAATTAAATCGATACCCCGGCAAAGCCGCGCCCGGTGTATGTACCTTGATTTTATCTCCGTCAATGGCAGCAGAAAGTTTCGAGCCAATGATCGGAATGTCCTCCACAGCTGCTTGCACTTCGTCTCGGAAAGCGGACACGTCATTGTTGGGGTTGTTGGTGGAATAAGTGAGCGTCCCACGCATCCATTTGAAATCAAGGCCAACAATGGTCGCGTCCATCGTAATATGATCGCCGAGGCGGAATTGAAAGCCCATTGCACCCCCTATTCCAATGCCATTTACAGCTCCTTTGAACGTCGTAGCGTATTGGTTTTCAGTGTCTTGCGTAGTTCGTGCCAAAGAAAAATGATTGTAGCGAGCATAGGGTGCGAGGTAAAACCCGCGCGGGGCTTTTCCACCGAGATAGAAACGGTTTTCGAGCACTGCGCCAAAGGAGGAGTAGCGGTTTTTTACCGTTTTACCCTCACCCGTCAGGTCAAAATTGTTTTCCAGCAGGTTGGGCATCTTGGTCGGGCGCGGAATGCCGATGAGCAGGGAGAGTGATTTGTTGGAAGCGTACGCCCATTCGCCGCGGACGTTAAATTTGCCGCTCGGCAACAACAGACTGAACGGCGCAAGGCCGACACTCCATTTTTGTTCGGGCTCGTCGTCATAATCCCAGCGGTTGTTTTGAGCAAGTAGGGCAGAAGCAGAAAAAGCGCAGAGCGCAAGGGTAAGCAGGATTGGTTGGACCTTCATGTTGAAATTATTTTGGAGCCTAAACGGAGTAGGGGTGTTAGGGATTGGTGAAGGCGCGTTAAGGGCATCGTAAAGATTATACGCTCTCCTTCAACCGCCAGCGAAGTCTCGTTTGTCATTTTTTTCAAAAAACTTTACCTTTGGCAAACAATCAGACTTTGAGCCTTTAAATCAACAACATCTATGACTACCGCGCAAATTAAGCCAGGTACAAAAGCCGAAATAGAGGGCATGCTTGTCGGTGTATCTTCATTGGAAACGCACGAACTGGAATTGTTCCTACAGCAAGTGGCACAAGTACTCGCCGCGCGCAAAGCCCCGTCGCTTTCACAGCGTGAATCAGAACTATATCTCAAAA
This sequence comes from Saprospiraceae bacterium, assembly GCA_030645295.1. Lineage (GTDB taxonomy): Bacteria > Bacteroidota > Bacteroidia > Chitinophagales > Saprospiraceae > M3007. The sequence goes on from JAUSMG010000227.1 coordinate 13,495, forward strand.
TAAATGCAGGTTACCCCACTGACTTGAGAAAAGAATATGAAAGGCTTTCTGCTAAAAAAGAAAATAATAGCATCACAAACAAAGAACTACAAGAATTGGTTTTGCTTACCGAGCAATTTGAATTATTGGACTCCGAGCGGCTGCAACATTTGCTTGAACTTGCGCAATTGCGTCATATACCCCTGGAGAAACTTTTAGAGAACCTCGGCCAGCCAGCTCATGGCTAAACAGTACCTCTCTCCCAAAATACGTGCGTTTATTGCTGAAAGAGCCGAAAATCGGTGTGAATACTGTCAATGTCGCTCTGACTGCGCATGTGAATCTTTTGAAGGAGAGCATATTCTACCGATCTCGAAAGGTGGCTCCAATGAATCGGACAATTTGGCTTTTACTTGTAGGGGCTGTAACAGTCGAAAATCAGACCGTACAATCGTAAATGACATCCTGACTAAACAATTAGCCCCCCTTTTTAATCCAAGATTGGAACATTGGAAAGAACACTTTGCTTGGACCGATGACTTTCTTCAGATCATCGGGTTGACGCCAACAGGCAGGGCAACTGTTGAGGCTCTGCAGCTAAACCGAATAGGAGTGATTAACCTGCGTATGCTTATGAAGCTTGGGGGCATCCATCCGCCACAGGAAACAAATGGTTAGTTAAGTCAAAAAAGTTAGACTTCTCCAATTGCTTAAAAAGCCTACACCTTTCAAATCCTCCCCGCCACAATTTCCAAAATATCCCGCTCCATAGCATCAGCAGCCTCCGCCATTTTTTTACCTTCTGCCAATACCTGTTCTGCAAACATCTTGTCATTCAATCCACCTGTATTGACCTGTATGTTCATATACGCTCCGCGCACGGCAGCCCGCGCGCAGAGGGCGCCTACGCCTGCATCCGTTATTGAGTTCGGGTTGCCTGTTTCGACCATCTGCTTAATGAGTGGTAAGGATTCGAACGCAAGTTGCAACACCTTGAAGGGCACCTCAATAGCCGTTCGGGTACCCGCCTGAATGGCCGCTTTTCGGGCGGTTTTTTCCCTTGGTGTGGTATTGGGCAAACCGTAGGCCGCCATGATAAGCTTGAATGCATCGGTGTCCTCGTCTACGGTACGGAGCAGCGCGTCCTTGATCTTTTGACCGCGCTCGGCGGCATCGGAGAATTCTTCCCAGCGCTCATCCCAGCCCCGTTTATGGCTGCTTAGGTTGGCGACCATGGTGGCCAGAGAGGCGCCCAAGGCCCCTACGTATGCACTGATGGAACCACCGCCCGGAGCTGGACTTTCGCTGGCGGTTTCATCTGCGAAGGCTACCAAGTCCTTCTTAATCAGTTTTTTAGCGTGTTCAGCGTTGCCTTTTTCGAGGCTGTACTCAATGATCTTTTGCTGCGGATCGAAAGGCGCAAGTTCGTCCAGGCCCATGGACTTGACTGCAATTTTGAGCAATTCAGCTTCGCTGACGCCTACGCTGCGTTGTTGTTTTCTCAGGAAAAATTTGCCTGCTTCGAGCATCACGCCAAGGGGGACCAGACCCACGAGTTCGGAGCCTGTGACGCGCATTCCGCGGCGGTCGGCGCTTAGCCGGCACTCTTCAAAGGCAAGGTGCAGCGGCGTAGCGCTTATATCTGTGATGTTCATCGAAATCTGAGCGATGCCATATTCTTCGATGTACCAACCAATGGCTTTTACCCCTTTCAAGGCGCCGGGTTGCCGTACAGGTTCACCCGATGCGTCTTGCATGGGTTTACCGGTAATAGGGTCGTTGAGCACACGGCCTTTTTCGCGCACGTCGAAGGCCACGGAGTTGGCGCGGCGTACGGAGGTGGTGTTGAGGTTGACGTTGTAAGCGATCAGAAAATCGCGGGCGCCAATGACCGTAGCGCCGCTTTTTGCATTGAATCTGGCGGGACCGAAGTCGGGTTTCCACGCAGGGTTCGCCAATTTTTCGGGCAGGCCTTCGTACTCACCCGCCCGGATGTCGGCCAGATTCTGGCGTTCCGGACGACTAGCCGCAGCTTCATAGAGATAAACAGGCAAATCAATTTCGCGGCCCACCCGATCCCCAAGTTGGCGTGCCCATTCTGCCGTTTCTTCCATGGAGATATTGGCAATGGGAATCAGCGGACAAACATCAGTGGCGCCCATGCGCGGGTGTTCACCCGTGTGTTTGCTCATATCGATTACCTCGCAGGCCTTTCGAATCGCTTGAAAAGCAGCCTCAATAACGGCTTTCGGCTCGCCCACGAAGGTGACTACTGTGCGGTTAGTTGCCGCCCCGGGGTCTACATCGAGGAGTTTTACCCCCTCCACGGATTCTATGAGGTCAGTGATTTGTTTGATTACGGCAGGATCGCGTCCTTCAGAGAAATTGGGGACGCATTCGATGAGTTGTTTCATGGGGCGAAGGTAGGGGTCTGGGGATTTACGATTTACGATTTACGATTTTTTTGATCCGAAGAAGTAACAAATCATGCCTGCTTCAAATCAAAAAAATCGTAAATCGTAAATCGTAAATCGTAAATCTTACGGCTTGTTCCCGTAGCCAAGTACCCAGCCGATAATCCCGCCGATAAGGGCCCCAAACAAACCATTGGCCAGTGGATCAATAATGAGTCCGGTGCTATCCTTCCACATGTTAAACATGCTGTACTGGCCCAGATCGAAACTTAATGCAATTAGGAAACTAATGACTGCGCCAGCAATTGCACCGCCCTGGAAGGTGGAAATATTGGCCCAACGGTTGTAAACCACGGCCAGCATCAACGAATACGCCAGGTTGCTGAGCACAATAGCCCAAATAATAAAGTCGGCCTCCCCTCTTTGAAGCGCTAAGGCTTCAGGAGTCATCATGGATTTGTATTGAGCGTCAAGGAGTATTCCAAAAATTAGCCAGCCTAAGAAAAAGGAGACTAATCCCCCTGCCAGCGTAGCGAGTAAAACTTTGGTATTCATATCGTTTTGTTTAAGTGAAAAAATCGTGGAAAGAAAGTTATTTTGTTGAGCCGTAGCCCAGCACCCAACCAATGACGCCGCCCGCTATGGCGCCTTGCACGGCGTTAATTACTGGGTCCACGAGTGCTGCGGTCATAGTCATTACATCCATCCCTGCATAGGAAAAGAAATCAGCCCCCAATGCCACGAGGAACATAATCCAGGCCCCTGCCATAGCACCGTCTTTGAAAGTTGTAATGGCTGCCCAACGGCTGAACAACAGCGCCAGAAGTAGCGACCAGGCAAGACAACCAACGAAAATAGCCCACATAAGAGGCATTTCTCCGCGCATGACGCTTGCGCCAGCTTCCGTAGTGTTGGCTGCAAAAAAGTCTTTGAGTGCTATACCGTAGATAGCCCATCCGGAAAGGAATGTTGCAACAGCGCCAGCCAGCGCTGCGAGTAAAACTTTGGTGTTCATAACGTTTTGTAATTGATGAAAAAATGGTGAAAAGTGTTGGTCTTTTCAGGCTATTTTTTTAGAAACGTTTTGATTATGACCGAAAGCGAGGAAGGATCGTCGGGCAAATGTAGAAACAGCCGTTTTAATTTCTAATTTTTGATAAAAAATAAATATTGTGATTAATCTGTGCAGGATGCGGTATCAAAATCTTGTTGGGCAGCGAAATCGCAACAACGCGGTATCTTGCCCGCCGTTGGCCGCTAATGGTGTTCCGTTTCGGCAAGCCTTTGATGAATTTAAGACGTTAATCTTACACGAAAAATTGACAGATTTCATGAGAAAACACTTCCTCCTTTTTGCCGCTTGCGTGGCATTCTCTGCCCCTGCCATTGCACAGCAGACCGCAAAACTTCCCCGCCTTTTCCTCGACATCCCGATTGTTCACCTCGCATCCCCTGACGTTACCCTGGTGGCCAACCGAATAGGCCTCGGGTTGGGCACAGCTATGAATTTTGCCACGCACTGGAGCACGGCCCGAATCGGTGGTGGTGCGGTCTTTAGCATGGACCCACAATCCAGAGATGTGCAGGAAACATTTGTCACCACCCCTTATGTGTTGATGGAAGTTGGTGCAGGCCAGTATCGCACGAATGGCAATCAATGCAGCAAAACCAAGTCAAAGGCGTTTTCCGCGATGGCCAAAGCCGGTGTTCGCTACGCTTTTATAAGCGAAGCTCTGGAGCCAGAAGGCGAGGTGCCGGATAAATTTGATGTCACCGTGGGCGCTGAACTGGGTTATTTCTTCATTCGCGACGTGTTCAAAAACACCGAGGTTTTCCTGGAGGGTAACTATCACGTGAATGCAAAGATCATTTCCGCCAACTTTGGCTTTAAGATGTTCCTCAACCTGCGTGCAGACCGGGATCGGTAAGTTTTAAGTAGCAGTTGGCAGTTGGCAGTAGCAGTTGGCAGTAGCAGTTGGCAGTAGCAGTTGGCAGTAGCAGGACACCCAGGCTCGGGAGCCCTGCCACTGCCCACTGCCCCCTGCCACTGCCCCCTGCCACTGCCCCCTGCCACTGCCCACTGCCACTGCCCACTGCCCACTGCCCCTGCCACTGCCCACTGCCCACTGCCACT
>JAUSMG010000104.1 GCA_030645295.1 Saprospiraceae bacterium
ACCGTTTACAATCAAAGGTTTACGGCAGATATCATTACCCAGGGACAAACACTTGCGATCCCAGTCAACATTCCCGACAATATCCGCCAACTCAAAATCACCTTGGTCTGGAACGACCCAACTGCTTCATTGCTCGCAGCAAAAGCACTCCTGCATGACCTCGACCTACGCTTACTCGACCCTATTGGCAATGCTTATCTCCCCTGGGTTTTGAACACCGCCCCACACCCCGATTCGCTGCGACAGGCTGCCCATCGTGGACGAGACACCTTGAACAATGTCGAACAGATCACCCTTGACTTTCCTACTGCTGGCCTTTGGGAAATTCAAGTGGCTGCGCCGCAATCTTTGGCGGGCCTGCAAGGTCTTGGTTTTGCGCTCGCCTGGGATTGGGACAATATCCAGCATTTTGAATGGGCGTACCCGAGTTTAAACGATCCCACCCCGGCCAATAAAGAAGTGATCCTGCGCTGGGAAACGAACCTTCCTGACCCCTTTGCCCGACTGGAATGGCGGCCTTATTTTAGTCCGGATTGGCAGCTGATCGAAGATTCCGTAAACCTGACACTTGGCTTACGGCGTTGGACCTTACCCGACACATTCGCCGAATCGCAGCTGCGGATGCTGGTGGGCGGGCAAGAATTTCGTTCCGATATCTTTTTGGTTTCCAGGGAATTGCGCATGAAAATCGGGTTTAACTGCCCGGATTCAGTGATGCTTATCTGGAACACTGCCCACCCAAGCGCTGAATACCAATTGTTCGGTTTGGGGGCAAAGCATCTGGAACGGATTGCTGTTGCAACGGACACCTTTATCGTATTGCAGAAATCTGCCTTCCCGCAGCAACGCTTTGCGGTCGCACCCCTGGCCCAGGGGGATGCCTTGGGTCCGCGCAGCGCGGCGCCAGATATTTCGAATCAAGGCGTAGAGTGTTATTTTCAAGGATTTCTTGCCAACCTGAACGACGATTACGAAGTAGACTTGAATCTTTATATCGGCACCAACTATGGGCTCTCCAAAGTGTTTTTTGAAAAGAAAACCGGTACCGTATTCGCCGTTCTGAACGAGCAAATCGCAGATAAAGAGGATTTTACATTTACTGATGAAAGTCTACAAACCGGTGCAAATACCTACCGACCCCGGCTCCAATTTGACAATGGTGCAACGCTTTTGGGCGATCCAGTCACCGTTTATTACAGCGGCAAAAACGGATGGTGGGTGTTTCCAAACCCGGTTTCCGCTCAAGGTAATTTGAACCTCATTGCTGCTTCGGACGAGCA
>JAUSMG010000105.1 GCA_030645295.1 Saprospiraceae bacterium
GTATATGGATCCACGATATCCCAAACGTATAAATCATGCAGGACAAGGTTGACGGATTCATTGGTATACAGGGCTGAAACCTGACTGAATACGCCCGTCATATAGGACACGACACCATCAACGCTTCCTTTGTTTTGAAAAAGCGAATAATCAGCTTCTACATACATGCGCACACAATTATCCGGCCCGGATGAACGATCCGCGCTGGTGGCTTCTTCGCCAATTCTATGCAATTCATCATCCGTGTGACATACAAAACCTGGAGCTTCTTTGACCTCGGAGTTTTTAAAAAGGATATGGGTTTTATCTTTACTGGCCGGCAGCGCTCCTATTGTAAAACGTTCATTATCAAATTCAACCATGCCGATTATTTCACCATCAAACAAACTGAGGGTGACCAAAGATGCCGGATTATCCTGCACTATACCCCAATAATGCACGCCTTTATCGGCATCGTAGGCAGCGCCCCCGGAGGAAGCGGTGTGTACCTGGAAACCATCAGAGAAATTTCTTGCAGGGATTAGGTCAAGCGTAATGCTGCTGCCATTCTCCCAGGGGAGCGTCAAGGAAACAGCATCACCCGGGTGGGAAAGTAATTCCTGTGTTTTAGCCGCATCCCAGGTCAACAGTGTCGAATTCTTCAGCGCCTTCCTGATTTCAGATTGTTCGGCAGCCGGATCAACTTGTTTGTTAAAAAGGGACAACTTCAGAAATTCCTGGTTGGCTTTGGTTTGCAAAACCAATTGAGGGATCGGTTTAATGGATTGACCAAAGACGGCTGTTGCCAGGAGAAGCAATGCAATGGAAAGAAAATTTTTAAGCATAATTTGACTTGTTTAAAATGACGTGAATGAACTATGGAGATTAAAGGTTATACAAAGGTCAAATGTAATTTTATTTTTCATTCATCTGCTACATTCGCCGTCTAAAACTTGTCAAAACCCACGTTTGCCGAAAAAAGAAAACGAAGGACTGGCTACCTTGCGACTTTTGGCAACGTTTATCCTCCTTCACCCTAAAGGGCTATGGCGGGTGACCAATCTATAATTACCAATCCACCCTCCTTCGCCCTAAAGGGCTATGGCGGGTAAACAATCCACCCTCCTTCGCCCTAAAGGGCTATGGCGGGTAAACCAATCACTACTTTCATGATTCTTTCCGTACAAGATGTCGTAAAATCCTACGGCGATTACAAGGCAGTCAACCACGTAAGTCTCGAAGTGCAAAAAGGCAGCGTTTTCGGCATGCTGGGTCCCAATGGAGCCGGCAAAACATCGCTTATCCGGATGATCACGACCATTACAGCGCCTGATTCGGGCGCCATATTTCTGGATGGACACAAACTCCACTCCGGCTCTCCTGAAGAAATTGGCTACATGCCCGAAGAGCGCGGGTTATACAAAAAGATGAAAGTCGGGGAGCAACTGCTTTACCTCGCTCAACTCAAGGGATTGACAAAAGCCCAGGCTCAACACGAGATCGACCTTTGGTTCACTAAGTTCGATATCAAAGACTGGTGGAACAAAAAAGTGGAAGACCTTTCAAAAGGTATGCAGCAGAAAATCCAGTTCATCGCCACCGTGTTACACAAGCCCAAATTGCTCATCCTTGACGAGCCGTTCACAGGCCTTGATCCCATCAATACCAACCTGATAAAAGAAGAGATCGGCCAACTCAATGCGAGTGGCACAAGTATCATTTTCAGCACACACCGCATGGAGCAAGTGGAAGAAATGTGCGACCATATCGTATTGATTAACAAAGGGAAGAATGTACTGTACGGTGAAGTTCAGGCCATTAAAAATCAATACAAACAAAACCTCTTTCGCATTGAAACCGTCGGAGAACAACCTACTGATTTACCGGATCGCTTTGCAGTGGTGAAGACCGAAAAAAACGCCCTCACCTTCAAATTGGACGACGAAGCCCAGAGCAACGACCTGCTCAAATTGTATTTGCAAAAAGGCGCCCGAATCACCCGTTTTGAAGAGATTTTGCCCACGTTTAATGAAATTTTTATTCAGAGAGTAGCCGAAACAGAGAATTGAGTCGATTGGTACGATTGGAGCGATTTTTCGATTGGTACGATTGATTCGATTACGGGTCGGGCTTAGTATCCCTACTTTGACGCAATCGGAAAATCGCTCCAATCGAATCAATCGAAAAATCGCTCCAATCGAATCAATCGAAAAATC
>JAUSMG010000139.1 GCA_030645295.1 Saprospiraceae bacterium
CAACGAACCGGGTATTGAAGACGCTTACAAAGGTTTTACGCCCGATTTTTTTGACCTCATTGTGGTGGACGAATGTCACAGAGGCAGCGCAAAAGACGACAGTGCATGGAGAGAGATTCTGAGCTATTTCAAAAACGCTACGCAAATAGGCCTCACTGCTACACCACGCGAAACCAAAGACATAAGCAATTCCGAATATTTCGGTGAGCCGCTCTATACCTATTCCCTAAAGCAAGGCATTGATGACGGCTTCCTTGCCCCTTACCGGACCATAAAAATCACCTTGAATGTAGATGCTGAGAACTGGCGACCCGAACGGGGCAAAACTGACAAAGACGGCAATCTTGTCGAAGACCGTATCTACAACCGCAAAGACTTTGACCGTCACATCGTCATTGATGAACGCACGGATACCGTGGCCAGAAAAATAACCGAGTTCTTGAAAGGCTACGACCGCTTTGCCAAAACCATTGTCTTCTGTGTTGATATTGACCACGCAGAGCGAATGCGTAGCGCCCTTGCCCGGCACAACGCAGATTTGGTAGCCGTCAACCACAAATACGTGATGCAGATCACGGGCGATAACGAGGAAGGCAAACGCGAGTTGGACAACTTTATCCTGCCGGAAGAAAAATACCCGGTAATTGCCACCACCTCTGAACTGATGACCACTGGCGTGGATGCCCAGACCTGTAAAGTGATCGTGCTGGACAGCGAAATTAAATCCATGACCAAGTTCAAGCAGGTCATCGGTCGCGGAACCCGTATCAATGAAGAATACGGCAAACTCTATTTTACCATTCTTGACTTCCGTAATGTCACTGACTTGTTCGCCGATAAGGACTTCGACGGTGACCCAATTCGTGTAAAACCTGTGTCAGAAGACACCGATTTAGGCCATATTATTGAGGAGGAAGAATTGGATACCAGCCCTATCGTGGATGAGGTATCAGGTGAGGATCTTGTGCTTTTAAAACCACCGGTAATCCGCTATCCGGTTGAAATGAAAAAGGTCGGTATTGGTATGGCCCAGGAACATCGCGATAAGATATATGTGAACGGGGTAGATGTCTCCGTTTTACTCAGTCGCGAGGTGTATTTTGACCAGCAGGGAAAACCCATCACAACAAGTCTGACGGATCACACCAAGAATATCATTAAAGGCCAATACAGCTCCTTGAATGATTTTCTGCAAAAATGGAACAATACCGACCGCAAGGAAGCCATCATTAAGGAACTGGAAGACCAAGGCGTGATGGTAGAAGCACTGATGGATGCCGTAAATCGGGAAGTAGACCTGTTTGATCTGATATGCCACGTGGCCTTTGACCAGCCACCATTGAGTCGAAAAGAACGCGCCAACCAGGTTCGGAAGCGCAATTACTTTACCCAATATGGAGACCAGGCAAAAAAAGTGCTGGAAGCACTGCTCGATAAATACGCCGATGAAGGCATCAGCAACATCGAAAGCCTTGAAGTGCTCCGGGTAAAGCCCTTTGACGAATTTGGCTCTGCGTATGAAATCATATCCCAGTTTGGAGGGAAAACGAAATACATGGAAGCCGTTAAAGCATTGGAACAGGCACTTTACCAAGTGGCGTAAGAACTTGAATATATACTCCCAAGTGCTTAACTTTGTCAAATTGAGCGTTTAATCTTCATACTCTGAATCCTTTGCTTTGTCACTGATCGTTGTTTGTCATCCTGAGCGAAGCGAAGGACCCAAGGCCGAAGGCCGAAAAGCAATCACGATAGTAGCTGCCCCCTCAGGTCCTTCGCTACGCTCAGGATGACAAATCACGGTTAGCGACAACTAAAAACACTCAAAAAACAAAGTAAAATGACGAACAGCACCAAATACCCAACTTTGCTACCAATCGTGATTTGTCATCCTGAGCGTAGCGAAGGATCCGAGGCCGAAGGCCAAAAAGCCAAATCCAAATGCAATGAAACAACACAGTTACTTCCTTTACATCACCACAAACCCAAAAAAGACCGTCCTTTACGTTGGGGTAACCAATGATCTGGAAAGACGGCTACAGGAGCACCTTGATGACCACTTGGGCGAACGAAAATCCTTTGCCGGCAAATACTTCTGTTACAACCTGGTCTATTTTGAATGGTATCAGTACATCCAAGCAGCTATAGGACGGGAAAAAGAGATAAAAGGCTGGTTAAGAACCAAAAAGGAAAAACTCATTGCCACTTTCAACCCGGATTGGCGTTTCTTAAATGACCCGGTGGAAATTGCTAAAGGGGATTTGCCAGTCTGGCATATTGGGGATGATTATTGGCGTCCAAGTATGGATGAGAAATAAGCCGAATGCTTCCCTTGGTCCCTATTTCTGTTATGCTTTGCTACAAATCATGCCTTGTCATCCTGAGCGTAGCGAAGGACCCGAGGCCGAAGGCCAAAAAGCAATCACGATAGGGGCTATCGCCCCGGGTCCTTCGCTTCGCTCAGGATGACAAATAACGGTTAGCAACAAGGAAAAATACTCAGAAAACAAAGCAAAAGTATCAAACAGCACCAAATGCCGATCTTTGCTACCAATCGTTATTTGTCATCCTGAGCGTAGCGAAGGACCCGAGCCGAAGGCCAAAAAAAGCAATCACGAGTGGCTACCGCCCCGGGTCCTTCGCTTCGCTCAGGATGACAAACAACGATTTTTTATATAGAGGAGCACTCAAAAACTGAAGAGAAAACCCAAAAACCATTCACTTTATCACATCAACAAAAAAATCAAATCTTGGCCAATATCTCCGGCACCATTAAATCCATCCGTGACATCATGTGGCAGGACACCGGCCTCAATGGCGATGCTCAGCGCATCGAACAATTGGGCTGGATGCTCTTCCTCAAAATATTCTCCGACAAAGACAAGGAACTCGAACTGCTAGACGACACCTACACCTCACCCATTCCCGACGAATTCCACTGGGTGAAAGCAAAAGGTAACTGGGCGGGCGACGACGAAGGCATGACCGGGGACGAGCTGCTCGAATTTGTGGATCGTAAATTGTTCCCCGCTCTGCGCAACCTCGATGTAAGCACCGGCAACCGCCGCGCCCTCATCGTACGCGAAGTGTTTGAGGGCAACAACAACTACATGAAAAGCGGCATCAACATCCGCAAAGTCCTCAACAAACTCAATGAGATAGATTTCAACATTGCAAAAGACCGCCACGCTTTTGGCGAACTCTACGAAGGCATCTTAAAGGAACTCCAAAGCGCGGGCAAAAGTGGCGAGTTCTACACGCCAAGGGCTATTACTCAATTTATTACCGACATCATCAATCCACAATTAGGCGAAAAAATACTCGACCCTGCCTGTGGCACCGGCGGCTACCTCACTTGCGCCGTGGAACACCTGAAAAAACAAGCCAACAGCGTGGAAGAGCGCAAAAGCATCGAAGAGAACATCATGGGCTGGGAATACAAACCCCTGCCCTACCTGCTGGCTACCACCAACCTCATCCTGCACGACATTGAAGTGCCCAATATCCGCTTTGGCGACGCCCTCGACCAGCCCCTGAGCAATTTCAGCGAAAAGCACCGGGTAAATGTCATCCTCGCCAACCCGCCCTTTGGCGGAATTGTGGCCAACAACAACGAGAACAACTTCCCCCAAAACTTCCGCACCAAAGAAAGCGCTGACCTCTTCCTGATCCTCATGATCCACCTGCTCAAGCAGGGCGGACGCGCAGGCATTGTACTGCCCGATGGCTCGCTTACGGGCGAGGGCGTGAAGCAGCGTGTGCGCCAGCGCCTTCTCGAAGAGTGCAACCTACACACCATCATTCGATTGCCCAATTCCGTGTTCCAGCCCTACGCCACGGTGGCCACCAACCTGCTCTTTTTTGATAAAGGCACACCCACCAAAGAAGTGTGGTATTATGAGCACCGACTGCCCGAAGGACAAAAATCATACAGCAAGACCAAAACCATCCAAGTCAAAGAGTTTGAGCCCATTAAAGCCTGGTGGAGCCACCGTGCCGAAAGCGAAATATCCTGGAAAGTGCCTATTGAAACCATCAAAGCGCGTGGCTATGATCTCGACATCAAAAACCCACATAAAATCGAAGAAACCCATGAGTACAGTAGCGCAGAACTGATGGAGATGTTGCGGGTTTCGTTTGAAAAAAGTAATGGATTGTTGAAACAGTTAAAAGAGGGGGTGATATGAGCAGAGGAAGAAAGCCAGCATCATTTTCAATTGGATCAGGTTGGGAAGAAATATTCAATAGGTCTGTGGGGCATTACCTGCAAACTATTATTGTTGAATTGGGAATTTTGGATGACCCTAATTCAACAATTCCAAATAATAATGGCGAAAGTATTTTGGAAAAAGTTCGAATAGGAAAAGTGTTTCCGAAGATTGACCCATCTGAAATTCCATACAAATTACCCAAAAACTGGTTTTGGTGCAGATTGGGTGAGATATGCGATTATGGAAAAAGCTCCAGAGCAGAACCTAAACAAATTACCGCATCAACCTGGGTTCTTGATTTAGAGGATATTGAGAAGGATACTTCAAAATTAGTCAGCAAAGTGAGATTTTCAGAAAGAAACTCACTGAGTACGAAAAGCATTTTTAAAAAAGGCGATGTTTTATACTCAAAACTGCGCCCATATTTAGATAAAGTAATTGTAGCCGATGAGGCCGGAGTTTGCACAACAGAAATAATACCTCTAAATTTTCACACCGACATTAACCCCTATTTTCTGATGTTGGCTTTGAAGACAAAGTATTTCTTGAGTTATGTTAGCAGCGTAACAAAAGGAATGAAAATGCCACGATTAGGTACAAATGAAGGTCGTATGGCATTAATACCCTTACCTCCTTCCTTGGAGCAAAATGCTATTGTGGCATTTTTAGATGATTTAAAATCACACAAAATAAAATCAGAAGGCTTTTACTTCAGTTCCGAAGTTGAACAAAAAATTGTAGCCCTTCATAATTCGCAATTGACAAGTTCAGCCATCTCCACCGAGCTCACCCACCAACTAACCCTAGTCCAAAAGCTCCGACAACAACTCCTCCAAGAAGCCGTACAAGGCAAACTACTCCCCCAAGACCCCAGCGACGAGTCCGCCAGCATCTTGCTCCAAAAAATAAAAGCGGAAAAGGAGCGGCTGGCGAAAGAGAAGAAAATCAAAAAAGACAAAGACCTGCCGGAGATTAAAGCGGAGGAGTTTCCTTTTGAGATTCCGAAAGGGTGGGTTTGGTGTAGGTTGGGGGAGATTGGAAAGTTTACTGGAGGAGGGACTCCTTCAATGGCGAATGCAGATTATTGGAATGGAAATATTCCATGGGTTTCTCCCAAGGATATGTGGGTAGATATAATTTCCGATTCAGAAATGAAAATTACCGCCAAAGCAGTTGCCGAATCAACAGCTAATATTATTCCAACAGGGTCATTATTGATTGTTGGTAGATCAGGAATTTTAAAAAGAAAATTACCAGTTGCAGTCAACTCAGTCGATTGTACTGTAAATCAAGATATGAAGGTTATTATTCCTTATTTATTGACGATGAATTGGTATCTACAATTCTTACTAAAAGGATTGGAAAAAGTAATTCTCAGGGATTTTGTGAAATTTGGAATGACCGTACACAGTCTAAAATATCAAGAGTTTGAACTAATGCCCATTCCCCTACCTCCCCTCGCCGAGCAGCACCGCATCGTCCAAAAACTGGAGCAACTGCTGCAAGTCTGCGATACTTTGCAAGCGAGCATACAGGAGAGCCGGGGGTATAATGAGCAGTTGTTGCAGCAGGTATTGCGGGAGGCTTTGAAAGGGTAGTGATGCCTTGATTACACCCCATGCTTCCATTTGCTTTGCAACCAAACGTGCCTTGTCATCCTGAGCGCAGCGAAGGACCGGGGGCGGTAGCGCCTCAAAAGCAATCCCCAACGTGTTTTCTATTGTAAGCCTTCGGCTTCGGGTCCTTCGCTACGCTCAGGATGACAAGCCACGTTTTGTTGTAAAGCGTTGAAGATGATTGCGCATGAACCTTTAGAAATTAGTACCAAAGCACTCTGGACAAAAATATATTTGAGACAGACTATTGCTTTATTATAGTTACAAACCTAAATTTGTGCTTTAATTTGTCAACCACCATCTCCATCCTATGTCATCCTCATTCGGAAATCGTCTCATCGCAGCCCGCAAAATGGCCGGACTATCCCTTCAGGGTCTTGCCGACCAGTTGGAAGGGATTATTAGTCGACAAGCCCTTCATAAATACGAACAAAACCTCACTTACCCCAATAGCCAGACCCTCATTGCCCTTTCCCGGGCCTTATCCGTCCCTGTAGATTTTTTCTTTACCGAGCCAGAAGTCACGGTCGAGTTATCCGGAATTGATTTTCGCAAGCGCAAACGCTTGCCTGCTGCTGCCGAGGAGGCCATCAAAGAGCAATGCATCGAAATACTGGGGCGCTACCTGAGCCTCGAGAAAATGACCCGCGAGGAGAAGCCTTTGCATGCTTTTGTTTATCCACACCTCGTTCAAAATGTCGAAGATGCGGAAAATGCAGCGGAACAACTCCGTGTTGAGTGGGGCTTGGGGCAGGATCCGATCCCCAATGTGGTGGCCATGCTCGAAGAAAACGGTTACAAAGTGGTTGAAGTAACCGCAGACAAGGATTTTGACGGCATGAAGGCCTTTGCGGGTGCTGTGCGCGTCATCGTGGTCAATCGGTCCTTCGACATTTGCCGTATTCGCTTTACCGCTTTGCACGAGTTGGCACACCATGTTCTCTCTTTTCCAGATGATATGGAGGAAAAGGAGATGGAAAAACTATGCCACGCTTTCGCCGGGGCGGTTCTGTTGCCTGGCGAGCAAGCCAGAGAAGCGATGAATGAGCAGCGTTTCCACTTTTATCTCCCTGAACTCATATTGCTCAAAGAATACTGGGGCATTTCGATTGCCGCCATGTTCGCTCGCGCCAAGAATCTCGGCATCATCAACGACTATGTGTATGCTAAACTAAACCAGGGCTACCGCGCCCGGCATTATCACCTAGATGAACCTGGAAAGTTTCCGGGCGAAGAAAAGGCCCATCGCTTCAATCAACTGCTTTACAAAGCATTGGCCGAAGAAATTATAACCCTTCAACAGGCTGCCTCGCTGCGTAACATCACGGTGGGGGAGCTTCGAAATGACCTCGACCAATTGGCATGACTATAATCATCACAGACACAAACGTCTTCATTGACTTAATCCAATCCGGGGCGCTCCGCCACTTTTTCCAACTGAACTTCGAGATCTGCACCACAGACCTCGTTGTGGAAGAAGTAAAGGTGCCTGAACAACAACGGCAACTTGAGATATATCATGCGAGCGGCCACTTGAAAATAATTGCCCTGGAATCCGGTGAGATCAGGGATGCCGTTCAGTTGCCTACCCGCTGGGAATTGAAAGGCATCGTGGACCGAACCGTTTTGCTTAAGGCCATACACCTACAATGCATGGTGCTGAGCGGAGATGGGAATCTGAGAAAGGAGTGCGAACACCGAAGATTGGAAGTGCATGGTTCAATTTGGGTGATCCGTGAAATATGGCTGGCAGAGTTGGCTGCCCCGGAACAATTGTTGGAGATGCTGGAAGTCTTGGGAAGGAATACCTGGCTACCGGAAAAGGAATTGGATAAAATGAGGAAGGAGATTGGGGAGGGGGAATAAAAAGTTTGCTCATACTCTCCGGGTTTGGTGTGGAGAGCATTTTTTCATCTCTAAATTGATTTGCAATGCAAAATACATTTAGTGTTTGCAAACGAGACGTTTGTCTTTATATAGAAGGCCAATGGGCCGAAGCGCTTGCAGCTGTTTTCTTCGGAATTGTGCTCGCCTACTGAACAGTTCAGGTCGCAAAACTTCTTGGTAATACAACAGTTGTTTGAGAAAGTCTCTTACAATCAACGTATTGCAAAGTTATCCACATTTAGTGAAAAAACATTTTGTACGTCAGATCGAAATGCTCGACCTTTGTACAAACAAAAAGTCGGAAAAGCAAACTGTGTGCTTTCCGACTCTTTTACAGGAGTACATCCTGCGCATTAGGAACGCAAATGTATTTCCTTGAAAGTTAGGAACGCAGATTTTTTCGCTCATAATTTTGTAAAATTATGTCTGGAAAAACAGGGGAAACCTGTCAACAAAGTGGCGTGTACCAATGCCAGACGCATTCGAGCAATACTATTCCCTCCAAATTCCCGCCGCGTTTGGTTTTTTGACCAAATGCAACTTTCGTGAGTTATCAAGCCTGAAAACCAACCTCCTTCATACTTGCGTAGTGTTCCCTTGATAACCTTCGGATTAACGAACTCTTCCCACCATGGCCGAGCTCAACCAAATCATCCCCACGTCATAATCAGGCGCAAAATTCTGCCCGCCAATATTTAGCTCCAATGCACAGCCTTACTTCGCAGGTAGCCTATCAGCCCAATGATCTGTTTGACCCGGAAACCTGGTTTAATGATATTGTAGGGGTTTCAAAGCCCGAGCATGCACCCGTTGTTGATGTCCAGTTCGAGACCTCCTACCTTTCCTCGCGGTATTTGGAAACAAGGCCCATTCATCCATCGCAGGAGCTTATACTGGTAAACAACCAGCGGTATCGGTTTTCTTTGAGGGTTATTTTGAATCATGAACTGGTGAATGAGTTGGTACGGTTCGGAAATGATTTGAGGGTGATTGGGCCTGAGGTGCTTGTGGGAATGGTGGAAGCGCGTGTCCAGAAGTGATGGATTGGGAGGCTAAAGCTAAAATTCCAGCGAAAGCCCTGATGTAAGGTAGCAAGTCACCCTTTATGACTGAATATTTGCGCGGGTTTGGGCGAGCCGGTAAAACCGGCGCAAATAGTAGGCACAAGGCTTGCAGCCTTTGCGCCAGCGGTAAACGATGGTAAACAAGGTGACACACCTCCTCCTGCGTCGGAGATGTCACTTTGTACGCTGCCTGTCACCTTGTAAGCTGCCTACTTAAATGCTCCGTGTAATGAGTTCAACAATCTACCCGCGACATTCCTACTTTTGCCCAGTTTTGCAGCCCATCCAAACAGGATTTCGACCTAAGTTTTCTGCAAAACTATCTGAATCATGCACTGGTACTACGAAAAACGCCGCGCCCCGAAAGCAGTCCATGGTGCCACCCGAAAACAATACGGGGTCACTTGGTGGGGACAACAATGGCTGAAAGCCCTGACGGACATAGACTTCTCCAACCGCCTTCCCCGTGGAAAAACCTACGCCAACAAGGGATTGGCCCATGATCTGGAACTGAACGGCAATACCATATCTGCCAAAGTAAGCGGCTCGCAACCCAGGCCCTATCAGGTGCGCATTTCGGTGCCCAAATTCGACCAGCAAAGCCGCGAACGATTGGTGCAAATCGTCACCGAAAATCCCCTGTTCCTCTCCAAACTTCTCAACCGGGAACTCCCCCCCGAACTGAACAAAGCCTGTGCGGACGCCGGTGTCCACATCTTCCCGCGCCGCTGGAACGACCTGCAAGGCGACTGTTCCTGTCCCGACTGGGCGACTCCATGCAAGCATATGGCCGCAGTGTTGTACCTGGTGGCCAATGAGATTGACAAAAACCCCTTCGTCGTATTCGAGCTCCACGCATTTGACCTCGTAAAAGCCTTTCAGGAAAACGGTTATACAGCATCGGCTGGCGAATCCGTGGCCATCGTGCCGCTGGCCGCCCTGCAACAGGAAGCCGAGCAGCATCCAAGCCATATTGTGTTTGAGGAGCAGCGTTTTGCCGAAATTGATTTTTCCGTGATCCCGGAAACAAGCGATAGCTTGTTGCGCCTGCTGACTGAAAAACCGGTGTTTTACCCCGAAGGTAATTTTAAAAAAACAGTAGAAACCGCCTACAAAAACATCGTTAAGGGAGTGTACGAACAAGCCAAGGAGTTAAGCGAGGAGCAGCTCCAAGCGCTGAAAAATAGCGAAAACGCCCTGCTGCTGCTGAACGCATCGGACGGCGAATTTGAGGCGGCCTACCTGTTCGACGCGCACGAGATATCCACATTGGAATTCGACTCGGTAGAAACTCTGGCCGGTTTTCTTGGCGCGTTACCTGCGTCGCAAGTGACCACGAGTGCCCCGCCGATCCGTTCGCTCCACTTGGCTTATCAATTTGCGGCACAGCTGGCGAGCCGTGGGGCTTTTGTGCCGCAAATTTTGCGCAGCAAGGACAACACCTATTTCATCCGGTTTTTGCCCGCCTTGCTGAACGGCGAAGTAAAGGCGTTGTGCGAACGCATGAGTCCACTTGTTGCACCCGGAATCCTGAGCTATGTGGGCGATGCCGCAGAGTATGTTCCAACACAGGAGGATCGGCTTACGGCCCTACTGGCGGTCTTTTTGGGTCACTTTGCGCGTAAATTTGGTGTAAAAGCGGAAAAATTTGCGGTTCCCCAAAGGGAATTGCCCTTTCGGCTCAGAAATCTCCGGCACGCAAAACCTGCATCGGAATCAATCTTGCCCCCATGGTTTTTCGCTGGCAGGCCCGAGGTTTTCGACCGTTTTGAAAACCGGGAGTACCCCAAAAGCATCCACCTGTGGCTGAGCCGTTTTTTCATCGCAGAAAAAGATTTCGTGCCTGTTTTTGAGGTGGAAGACCGGGAACACGGGTTTGAAGTGGGGGTCAGCATCGAAGACCGGTCAAAGCCGTTCCAAGCCCCCGTGCCATTGGACAAAGTGTTTTCTGTGAAAAAACACGCGCATTTCCGGCTCGAGGTCCTGCGCGATCTCAGCATGGTGGCGGAGTTTTTTCCTGCGTTGAACGAGGTGATTTCATCCAAGGGCACCCAAAAACTGCGCTTCGACAGTCAGGCGTTTGTCGAGGTTTTTTTCGAGGCACTGCCCGTCATACGCCTGTTCGGCATAAAGGTGCTGCTGCCTAAGGCCCTGCAAAAACTCCTCCGTCCGGCCACATCTATGTCGCTGAGCACCGCCAGCAAGGGCAAGGTGTCGGGCACTGGGCTGCTTTCATTTGCCAACATGCTCGATTTTCAATGGCAAGTGGCACTTGGCGACACCATGCTCTCACCTGACGATTTTCTCAAACTCGTCAAAAACATGCGCGGCATCGTCCGGCTGGCC
>JAUSMG010000147.1 GCA_030645295.1 Saprospiraceae bacterium
TATTTTCGCCAATCTATTCTCTCACATCATCACCTTCTTTTCCCGCAACACTCAAGGCACCGTTTTAATCTTATCCGGCCTCCTACTCACTTTCTTATCATCCGCCTTTAACTTCCGCTCCACTTTTTTCACATCCTCCGCCGGTGGTAAATTTTCAGGTTTCACGCCGCGTTCTTTGAGTATTTCACGCACAGCGAGGTTGTTGTCTACATGTTCACGCTGGATTGCAGGCTGGCCGCGCAGGTCTTTGTCCACCACGTTGTGGTGCGTGAGTTCGGCAGCGAAGTCTTTGGCTTTGATGGTGAGCGTGGGCAGGAAATCAGCGAGCGGACGCCCGTCTGGCACGGCGAGTTTATGCTTCATGCCCTGGGTGCTTTGCCCACCGAACAAGGCTTTATCGCCTTCGGAGCGAATCATGGCAAAGCCTTTGTCATCCACACCGCGTTCGTAGATCACACCGGAGAGTTTACTTTCCGTTTTGGAGAGTTTGTCCCTGGCAACCACGCGGTCAAGGTCGAGTAAACGTTGCTCGATCAGTTCCTGGCGGCGGGTTTGGACCGCAAAATAGGTCTGTGCAAAGGCGATTTCGGGCTTTTTAGTCGGGTCGCCGTTTTGCGCGATGAGGTAACACGCATAGCGGGTGAGCGCCATGTCTTCGATGCGGCGTTGTGCGCCTTTGGCGAGTTCGATCATTTTACCGACGTCGGCAAAATGATGTTCGACTCTTTCTCCGGCTCCTGTGCAGGCGTTTTTAGCCTTCTCGATGGCGTTAAAAAAGTTATCCCATTTTGTATAACCGAGTATAGTTTGGAGTTCGCGCGCACTCCAGCATTCCGTGTTTTCGATCAGGTAGCAGGCTTGCCCGAATTTTAGAAAGAGTTCGTCAATGAGTTCTTTTTTCATGGTTATTAGAATTTCTTCAACGAAGATACAATTTGTTTTTATTTGCCTTGAAAAATGTTTTGAAATTTGCTGACGGGAATCTACTGTGGCAGGCTCTGTCGAGGTGTTATAACTTAGGTAAGCATCTAGAAGGTTCCACGCTAGACCGAGGCGTTATAATTAAGATATATTTGATTGGTCGGTTTCTTGGTTGCCACTGCAATTAAAAGTTTTTCATTTTCCCAAAACCAAGACTGCCATACTCCGTAAATCATCCACCAACACCGTTTTAAACGGTTCCAGCAGTCGCAATTGGTGTTGATGGAGCAAGAGGTCGAGGACCTTTCTGGTCATTAGAAATCGGTCGGTACCATCGGGCAAATGAAAGCGGCCATTGCCCAGGGGGATCATTTTATCCGATAAACCATCGTCGGTGGCCACCCGGATAAAAATGGATCCCCCTGGTCGGAGTACCCGCACCAATTCGCCAAACATCTGCTCAAAGTGCCGCTCGTTTTCTGCAAAATGCAGGACGGCACAACAAATGATGTGGTTAAAAGCGGCATCCGGAAAGGGCAGGGATTCTACCGGGGCTTCCTGAAAGCTTTCGTCAGGAAGTCCCGGATAGTTTTGTTTTAATGCCTGTATCACTGCGGGATTGCGGTCGGCGCCAAATACCCGAAATCCTTGTTGTACAAACCAGTGCAGGTTGCGGCCTCCACCTGCACCTGCGTCCAGGATAATATCGGAAGGGCTGTAGCGGCCCTTCATGATTTGGTCAAGGAGGTAAATATCGGTATTGCCGAGGAGTGAAATAATCTGGCTCAAGTGTAATTTTTAGGCGAAATGTAAGGCTATGTCTCAGTTCTGATTCAAGAATCTGGCTTGCAAAAGATTCATTCCCTTAACTTTAGAGAATTTGGTAAATTTGCAGAGATTCATTCCACCTTAAGACCCATTAGCCATTATCGCTTTCCCATATGCCTCAAACGGGTGAATAATAGCCTTTGATATATGATCTCTTTTCTCGATAAGTCCAATACCATTGCGCCCGATGGTTACAACCGATGGCGCGTCCCACCCGCCGCATTGGCCATTCATTTGTGCATTGGGCAGATCTATGCTTACAGCGTGTTCAACAAACCGCTTTCGCAGGCACTGGGCGTTACCAAGCCGGTCGAAGGCGATTGGACCCTGGTGCAGATCGGCTATATCTTTTCCATTGCTCTTTTTTGCCTGGGTGCTTCTGCTGCGGTGTTTGGTCGCTGGCTGGAAAAGGTAGGTCCGCGCAAGGCCATGTTCGTATCTGCCTTGTGCTTTTCAGGCGGATTTTTTTTGTCGGCCTTGGGTGTTTGGTCGCACCAGATCTGGCTGATTTATCTTGGAAACGGCGTATTGGGCGGGATTGGACTGGGTTTGGGGTATATTTCACCCGTTTCCACCCTCATCAAGTGGTTTCCCGACCGCCCAGGCATGGCTACAGGGATGGCCATCATGGGTTTTGGCGGTGGCGCGATGGTTGCAGCGCCTTTGTCGATTCGCCTCATGGATTTTTTTCAAACACACTACTCGATTGGGGTAGTGGAGACCTTTCTGGTCTTGGGCGTCCTGTATTTAGCCTACATGTTGTTTGGAGTTATCACCATTCGTATCCCAGCAGAGGGATGGAAGCCGGCAGCATTGGCTGAACAAACCAACCAAACAAAACCGGGGCCCGGCCTGGATGCGGATGCCGCCATAAGAACGCCTCAATTCTACCTGCTGTTTGCCGTGCTGATGCTCAATGTCAGCGCCGGTATCGGGGTGCTGGGTCAGGCTTCGGTAATGATCCAGGAAATGTTTTCGGAAAAAGTGATGGGCACCAACCGGGCAGTGAACGCCGCTGCAGCAGGTGGTTTTGTAGGACTATTGAGTCTGTTTAATATGGCGGGACGCTTTTTCTGGTCCTCCTTATCCGACAAGATCGGTCGCAAAAATACCTATACGATCTTTTTCCTGGTGGGCGCTGTGCTTTATCTGCTGGTGCCTTTGACGGGTCGAATGGGCAACATCGTGTTGTTCGTGGGAGCGTTTTGTCTCGTTATGAGCATGTATGGTGGCGGATTCGCTACGATTCCTGCTTATTTGCGCGATATGTTCGGCACTAAAGAAGTAGGGGCCATTCATGGCCGGTTGTTGCTGGCCTGGAGCATGGCGGCCTTGTTGGGGCCCCAATTGGTCAACAACATACGGGCCTACCAGATTGATACCCTCAAAATGCCTGCCGCAGAAGCCTATTCCGTCACGATGTACCTGATGGCGGGACTTTTGATCCTTGGATTTGGATGCAATATGCTCATCAAACCGCTCAAAACAGACCAACTCAAACCGGTATGAAAAAGCAAACCCGTTCCTCCTTCTCGTTGTGGCTCTCCTGGATATTTGTGGCCATTCCGGCCCTTTGGGGCATTCTGCAAACCCTGTATAAGGCGATGGATCTTTTTAAGTAAACAAAAGGCCAGGCAATAAATGTCCTTAGCTATGCCATCATACCATTCGTCGAAATCCGTCTAATTTGCAGCTTACCTTCGGAAATTTTTAGTTCTACCACTCAAACATGGCGAAAAACCTCGACTTTCGCACTCTTAACAGGTTGCACAAAAAGACCTGCCCACCATCAAAACTTGATTTTTACCTGCAACAAATTACATCGACTATGAAAAAAATTGCACTGCTTCTATTCTTCACGTCCTTCCTTCTTGCTGAGGTTGAGGCCCAAAAAGGGGTCCGTTTTGGATTCCAGGCAAGTCCATCCTGGTCCTGGATACGTACCAATGAGCGTAAGATCGAAGGCGTAAGTTCCAATTGGGGTGTTAAACTTGGCGCACTGGGGGAATTCTACTTCGCAGACAACTACGCCATCACAACCGGACTGGGTTTTGGATTCAATCAGGGTGGGAGCCTGCAAAACGGCTATGCCCAATTCAAACCCTGGGATGAATCTGATTTGTTGGAAGAAATACCCTCCGATGTTTTTGGGCCGGACTCCAAGTTCCATTACCGCCTTAACTATGTGGAAATTCCGTTGGGCCTCAAAATGCGTGGCGGCTCGAATGAAGATTCCCGTACCAAGTTTTATGCAGAAGCGCCCATATTTACCCTTGGCTTCGTGACCAAAGGCACGGGCGACATCCGGGGCACCAACACCCAAAACCTGGAGGATATTGATATTAAAAACGAAGTAAGAGGCATGTCGCTGTCATGGGGCTTCGGTGCAGGCATCGAATATGAATTTGCGACCAATGCCACCCTGGTGACCGGACTTGTGTTCCAAAAACAATTTACGGACATGACCAGAAGCGAACTGGTGAGCAATGAGCCCACAGGAGATCTGTCAAAAGAGGATTCAAAAGCTACTTTTGGAAATATTGCGCTCAGAATCGCAGTGTTTTTCTAGTGCCGCGTCCGGCAGATAACGTATGAATTGGGGAGGCAAATTTTTGCTTTATCAAGGCTGGAGGAGGGCGCAATGCGGGACATTTTAACCGACGAACAACGCAGAGAAAGGGAAAATTTGGCCGCTACATTCATACGTTATTTGCCGGACGCGGCACTAGTGCCGCGTCCACCATGCTCACAAAGCCCTTTGTGTTTCAAACATGAGGGGCTTTGTTTTTCCGGATCCGGAATCGAAGATCAATCCACATCTTTCAGCACGGTGAGGGACTCTGTGGTCCGGGCAAAGCGCTCGTAATCAAGGGTGTAGAAAATAAATTTACGGTCGCGGCGGGTTTTTACCAATTCCGCATGACGCAGAACACGCAAATGCTGCGAGGCGACGGACTGCTCAATATTGAGTGCTGTGAAAATTTCTCCAACATTGGCAGCGCCATTGTTTTCATGAATTACACGGATTATACTCAATCGAAGCGGGTGGGCCAATGCCCTTAAAATTCGCATGGCAGGTCGAAGCTGATCGCCACGGATCAGGGAAAGCGGTGTTTGTTTATTCATTCTATTAAGCATGTAATCGGAATGGGATTAATTAAATCGGCGGGCAAAGATGCAATTCCCCTTTTTATAAAGCAACCCTGCGAAATAAAGAAAGCAAGCCGTTCTGTTTTGCAGAACGGCTTGCAATGAAACACACTCAGTTAAACATTAAACAAACTGCACGGTCACGCAGCAAGTTCTTCCACAAGGGTAGAAATCTGGCCGATTCGGTTGTGGTTAACGGAGTAGAAAATGAATTTTCCGTTGCGTTCTGTCTGCACCACGCCTGCACTGCGCAGGATAGCAAGATGCTGGCTAGCCACACTTTGTTCAAGTCGTAGTTTCACATAGATCTCAGTAACGGTCATTTTCTTGTTCTCGTCCAAAAGGTCAAGCATTTTTTGGCGTAACTTGTGGTTCACGGCGCGCAATACAAGCGCAGCCTTGCGTAGCTCGATATAGTCGAGCGACGCGTCGTGTGCCCCGTTTTTGAGTGACACACGTTCGATGTTTGTTTTTCCCATACTAAATGTTTTGAAAAAGGTGAGTGGACACAGTTTTGAAGCATTTTCTAGTCCAACAATTGTGCCAGTTATGCGACAAAAATGTGACATACATTAGAATCTACAGATGTAACCCCTTAAATTACAGCACAAAAATAGGCAATAGAAATCAATAAATTGAAAAACAATCTTATTTTCTTTAAAAGGGCGGCTTGCCCGGTGTGGTGATGTTTGGCGGTTTCATATAGAAAGGCTCAAAATATGCAATATCCTGAAAATCACTATTTTGAAAAAATTGCTCTGCGAGCATCCCAAGGTGCCTGGCGGAACTTCTATGGATCGCTGAAAACCTGACCTTTTCCGAAAATCCGCCGCTTCTAAATTTTTCCATACCGTTCCCTGCTAAAATAATACCGCTGAACCCGGCTCCTCCCGTTTTTTCAGAAATTAGCTTTTCAAACGAATTGTTTTCCAAAATCAAAGGCTGCGCAGGCATGATTCCCTGCATTTCATCACCGTATACCGCGAGCCAAACCTCTTGCCGACGAGCATCCAACATGGGGACGAAAAGTGAGGACGTTGGATGTTGGACGTTGGACGTTGGACTGTGGACTGTGGACGTTGGACTTTGGACGTTGGACTGTGGACTGTAGACTGTGAACTCCGCTTCACGGGTGGCATGGGCAAGTGCAAGCAAGGTATCTATAGCGATAAGCGGCTTTTCCAGCGCATAGCAAATGCCCTTTGCAACCGAGGCCCCTACTCGCAAAGCGGTGTAAGCACCCGGCCCGCGACTCAGCGCAACAGCATCCAATAGAGCAAGCGGAATTCCCGCAGACTCAGTGCATTCGCGGATTTGAAGCGTGAGCAACGCAGCATGGCTTTGGGTCTCCACATTTTCGGAAAGCGCGACCACCTTACCATCCACGCCTATGCCGGCGGAGCACACCTCACTGGAGGTTTCTATGAGCAGGATTTTTGCCATTTCGGGAAGTAATGATTAACAAATTGCGCAAATGTACGCGCACATCACCCTACTTTTGGCCGACTAAATTTTCCGGAAATTATGCTGCTCTACAATGTAACCGTAACCATTGACCTGGATGTCCACGAAGACTGGGTCCGTTGGATGCGCGAAACACATATTCCCGATGTAATGATCACCGGGATGTTTATCTCCTACCGAATGTCCCGACTCATCGGTCACGAGCACACGGATTCTGAAATCTACACGTTGCAATATGCCGTGAAAGACATGGCACACCTGCTTCGCTATCAAAATGAATTCGGACCGGATCTTCAGCGCCAGCACAAGGAACGTTATGAAGGAAAGTACGCCGTGTTCCGTACGGTAATGGAAGTGGTGGATCATAATGAAGTGATGAAGTGATGAAGTGATCTGGACGCTGCAATCAATGCAGTTGTCATGTTTTAAGGCTTTTAAAAAGAAAAAATGGCCCTTCTCCAGCTTTCCAAAGTTTCCCGCGAACTGCGCGGTACGATCGCACTCGACGGTTCGAAAAGCATCAGCAATCGCGCACTCATTGCCCTCGCTTTGGCTGGCGAAAAGCCGACCAATTGGCTTTCCAACCTTTCCACTTCAAAAGACACGCAGACCCTGGTTCGACTGCTGGAGCAAAAGGGCAGCACTTTCGATGCTGGTGATGCGGGCACTACGTTTCGGTTTTTGACCGCTTTCCTTGCTTCACAGCCCGGCGAGCAGCTGCTCACCGGCTCCGAACGCATGCTCAATCGCCCTGTGGGGCCTTTGGTAGAAGCATTGCGCGAACTCGGTGCAGACATTCAGTTTTTAGGGAAAGAAGGCTTTCCGCCCCTTAAAATTGGCGAAATGATGTCCCGAACCCGCCGTATCCAGGTCAGGGCCGATGTGAGCAGCCAGTTTCTTTCGGCACTTCTGCTCATGGGGCCCTATTTGCCGGAAGGACTGGAACTGGCGCCGGAAGGTCCGCTCGTATCGCGTCCTTATCTGGAGATGACCCTCGGTATCATGCGGCATTTTGGCGCTTCCGTTGATTGGAAGGGCGAGTCCATTATTATTGAACCCGGCCAATATACACCACGACCCCTGGTCATTGAATCCGATTGGTCGGCAGCGTCCTACTGGTACGCGATGGCCGCATTTTCCGAAGACCTGGATTTGACCCTGCAAGGGCTTCAGCAGTCCAGCTGGCAGGGCGATTCAGTGCTGGCAAATATGATGCAACGCTTTGATATCCAAACTGTTTTTGAGGGGAATACGCTTCATCTGAAAAAAATGGGTGGAATAAGCAGGCCACTTTTTGAAAAGGATTTTTTGGAATGTCCGGATCTTGCGCAGACTCTCGCTGTAGTCTGCGCAGGACTTGGAACAACGGGCGTTTTTAGTGGTCTGGAAACCTTAAGCATCAAGGAAACCGATCGGATCGGGGCCTTAAAAACCGAATTGGCGAAAGTGGGGGTTTCCTTTGCCAAACTGCCCGCGCGTTTTTCAAAAAAATCGCCGGAGAAAATTTTATACAGCCTGGATGGCAAGGCTGATCTGTCTGAAACGCCACGTTTTGCCACGTATGGCGACCACCGCATGGCAATGGCTTTCGCGGCGTTTGCAATGCTAGGCCCCCTGAAAATTGAAAACCCGGAGGTGGTGTCAAAATCGTACCCGCAATTTTGGGAGCACTTGAAACTGGTGGGATTTGAGGTGGTATATAGCCACTAATTGCATTATTCCCTCTTTTTCCTGCGTCTGGCTTTGGCGGGAACAAGCTTTTCTTCTCCAGGCCCGATAGCGGGTAATCCTTCTGTTATTTCGGGAATGACGGATTCTACTTCAATTATTTCAAGGGTTGTCACGTCGCTTTCAGATACAGATCCCGGTTTATTCACCGACATTTTCCCCAATCCCAGCATTTTAAAAATCCAGATATAAATACTGGACAAGAAGGTTTTTTCAACCAAAAAAGTCAATACTGTGGTTAAAACCGTGGAACAAAGGATGATAGAAAAGACAACCGATTGGATGATCTCGCCACCTTCAACCCCTTGTTGTACTGGTAGAGACGCGAGCACCGCAGCACCCAAGCCTTTGGGTATCATGGTGGCCATATAAGAGGCGTCTTTAGAGGACGTGCTTCGGGGCACAGAAATTCGGACCACCGGAATGCGGACAAGAAAAAGCGCGCCCGTGATGGCTGCACCAAGCATCATCCAGTGCCAGTCCTGAAGACGAACGGAAATTCCAATATAAACAAAAAAGAAGGTGCGCAGCAGGAATACGGCTTCGGAAAAAAAAGCCCGTTCGTGGTCGTTCAGGGAGATAGGCTTTCGGCTTAAGGCATTGCGCATGATCGGCGGACCCAAAACGTCCATATTCCCAAGCGTGATGCCAAACGCCAGGGCTGCGAGGGGGCCTGAATAATTGAGCAGCTCTACGATCCCGTAAAGGATGAATACAAAGGCAGGGGTAGTGAAAACAGTGTTTTGGAGCGTGCGCATTTTGTTTAGCAGGATACTCCAGCCGAACGCGCCTGCCACTCCAAGCATAACCGCCAGAATAAAAGCGGCGATCATTTGACCCGTTACAATGGCCACATCAATGGTCCCGATTTTGTAGGCGGTGAGTAAGGTGAGGGGCACAGCAAGCGTAAAAACGTCGGAAAACGCTGATTCCAGGTTTAAAATCGTTCGAGTGCGCTCCGCCATCGGGAATTGACGGGTCAGTGTTGTGATCACTGCTGAAGAGGTGCCACCCACAATACTGCCCAGCATCAGAGAGCGCAAAAAGCCTAAGTCTGTGTAGTAAAACGTGATGCCGCCTGCAACCAAACAAGTAGCCAGGAAGTTGTACGTAGTGATGCGCGCCGTGCCTGCAATAGAATTGAAAAGCGGCTCCAGCCGTTGGTCAATACCACTCTCGAAGAGGATGAATATCAACGTAATGGTGGTAAAAACAGGCCCGACCGCCCCAAATTTTTCAGGCGTTACGAATCCCCAAACCGGCCCCAGCAGAAGCCCAATGATAAAAAGCCACAGCACATCCGGTATCTTCGTGCGGGCAAAAAGTGCTGCAAACCAGTGCGATAAAAAAATGGTGCAGCCGACGAATACAATGGTGAGCGCTGTAGGCATTTGTTAGAATGTGGCCAATGTGTTGAATGTGGCGAATGTAGGTAGCAGCAAACAAACCCAATGTAAAATTATGGCAAAAGCATCCACCAATCCACCAATACCCAACCACCCCACCCTACTTTTCGATGGCGTGTGCAATCTCTGTAATGCCTCTGTGCAATGGATCCTGAAACGCGATCCTCGGGGGAAATTTCGCTTCGCTGCCTTACAATCTGAAGTGGGTCAACAACTTTTGAAACAGCACGGGCTTGAATCCGGGCATTTTGACACGGTGGTACTGGCTGTGGGCGATCGAATTTTCATGCGTTCCGATGCGCCCCTCGAAATTGTGCGTCGGCTCGGTGGGTTATGGACACTCCTCTATTTTTTTAAAATCCTGCCGCGCCCACTGCGCGATGCCGTCTATAACTTCATTGCGCGCAATCGATTTCGTTGGTTTGGCCGTCGGGAGGAATGTATGCTGCCGCGACCTGAGTGGAAAGAACGGTTTTTATGAACGGCCAAAGATGGAGCGACCGATCAAAAATAATCCAGGGTAAAATTTAGAATTATCCATCGCGCCAGACATAACTTGCATCGCTTTATTCTCTAATCCGCTGAATATCTCACTCACTATTTTATCAATTTACCATGAACAAATTTCTCTCTCTCCGGCAAGTGCTGGCGATTGTCGCCATGCTTGTGGCCGCCTGGCTGCTTTATCCAGTCATTTCGGGTAAAAAAAAGCCGCGTGCACCCGAAGAAGTCCATGTTCGAATCGATTCAGCGCCCAACAATCTAAACCTTTTCCTGAATGGTGGGCATGCTCCGTCCTCCTTCATATCGCGCCAAATATTCCAACAATTGACCGATCTCGACCCCAAAACTCTTGAATTGAAGCCAACACTCGTGAAAACTGTTCCCACGGTACGCCAGGTGATGGATGGTCCGCGTAAAGGTCAGTTTGCCTACGATTTTGAGATCATTCCTGAAGCAGTTTGGGACAATGGTACGCCCGTAACCGCCAATGACGTGGCATTCACCCTCAAACTGCTCTTTCATCCTGAGCTGCCCGCGGTTTGGCGTGGATATTTGAGCCAATTATCCGGGATGGAGATCGATCCCGCCAATCCAAAAAAATTCAGCTTGTATTTCAGCAGTTTCTACATGCTCTCTCTGGAGACCATTTGTAACACCCCCATTTATCCAGCCTATAATTATGACGCTGCCAACAGGTTAACCAACATACCATTCGGCGACTTTTTAGATACCGCTAAAACGTCGATGCTCGCTGGAAATGCTAATCTGAAGGCTTTTGTAGCGGAATTCAGCCAGCCAAAATTTGCCAACGAATCCAATGCCATCTCAGGAAGTGGTCCTTATCGTTTGGAAATAATGAACGAGCAAGGGGCAGTTCTGGTCAAGAAGCAAAATTGGTGGGGCGATAAAGTGGTCGAGCAATATCCTATGTTGGCGGCTTACCCCAAAAAGTTGGTTTATAAGGTGGTAAAAGATGACCCTACCCTTGAAAATATGATCATAAGCGGAGACTTGGACTTAATAGGAGGCGTGATCAACCCCGCGAAGTTTTTGGAAATGAAAGCCAACGATTCGCTCAACGCCCGGTACGACTTTTTTACCCTAGGCGCCACGGCCTACAACCGTTGGATGCTCAATCATCGCAATCCCATCCTCGCTGACGTGCAAGTACGACAAGCACTGACGCATATTGTTGATTATGATTATTTTGTGAATCAGGTACAACGTGGAATGGCTGTTCGGATTTCTTCGCCTATGCCTCCGGACCGGCCTTACTATGCCAAAGATATACCTTTGCCCGACTATAACATCGCCAAAGCAAGGACCATGCTGGAACAGGCGGGTTGGACGGATACGGATGGGAATGGCATTTTGGATAAGGTCATCAACGGTAAACGTGAACAACTTTCTTTCAGAATGATGGCTGCAACTGCGGTCAAAACAAATGAACTATTTGCCAATAGTTTAAAGGAATCAGCCCGGCAGGCGGGAATTGAACTAGTGGTTCAAAGCATGGACCTATCCGTGATGAGTGCCGATACACGCAGTGGAAATTACGACAGCGCATTGCTGGGCGTTGGACTTTACCCAGGGCAAGTAGAGTACAACCAACGTTTTCACTCGAAGAGTCTCTCCCCTGCGGGCGATAATCGAGCGCTATATATAAGCGCAAAGGCAGACAGCCTCATTGAGGCAATCCGGGTGCAACCCGATGTTGCCAAGCGCAACGCTCTGTACCTTCAGATTCAGCAAGTTTTTTCGGAGGAGATTCCTGAGATCGTGCTGTTTGCGCCCTTGCAACGCATCATCATCTCTAAAAAATTTGTGCCCGGCTTAGAGAGCGCCAACCGCCCGGGTTATTACGAGCATTTTGCACGGATGAAGCCGGAATAGGGTAAGTTTTATTCAAATTAAAGCAGGATTTCCCACTCTGGACAGTGCTACGGGTTTTTTTTATGGATAAAAACCGCCATGAACCGCTATAAACGACGGGCAATTTTGTTTAAAGTAAGTTATAGATAACTTTTCCCTGCTTTGCTTGCTTTTTAAACGTACTTTTGCCCCCGCATTTCAAAATTAAACATTTTTAGTCTTCTAGAATATTCACTAACAGCGGAGAAAAAGGCGAAATC
This sequence comes from Saprospiraceae bacterium, assembly GCA_030645295.1. Taxonomy (GTDB): domain Bacteria; phylum Bacteroidota; class Bacteroidia; order Chitinophagales; family Saprospiraceae; genus M3007. The sequence goes on from JAUSMG010000147.1 coordinate 12,134, forward strand.
CCGCGGCGCACAACGTTCAGAATCCAACTTTCAAAACCGCAGGGATGGTTTGATTTAAGTTATGGGTGATTTCACTTCTAACTTATAACTCATAACTCATTTCTGCCCCTCTTAGCAGGAAAAATCACCGCATGGCGATTAAATTAATTAAGGTAGCAAAAGAATTCAACGTCGGTCTCCACACCATCGTAGAGACCCTTCATGGTAAAGGCTTTCCCAATCTGGAGCAAAAACCTACGACCGACATCACCGACGAGATGCTCGTGGTGCTCAAAAAAGAGTTCCAAAAAGACCTTGATATCAAACAGCAGGCCGATCAGTTGGCCCGCCCAATGCTCAAAAAAGATTCCGTCGGAAGTTCCGAGGGATCTTCTCATGGTCATAGCTCCGGTCCGCCACCTTCTGCGCCGCGCCCGTCCTACCTTCCGCCCCGTGAGCCGGCGGTTCCCAAGGCCGAACCTCCTGCCCAGCCGAAAAAGGAAGAGCAGGAATTCATCAAACGCGATCGCCCTGCTCCCCTTCGAATATTGGGGAAAATTGACCTCGATGCGCCTAGAAATGTTCCCGCTCCCCCAGCCGAAAAGGCGCCTAAACAAGAGGAGCCAAAACGCGAGGAGCCAAAACAGGATCTCCCTAAGCGTGAGGAGCCTCGCAAAGAGGAGATTAAACGTGAGGAGCCTAAGCGCGAAGCGCCAAAACGGGATATTCTCAAGCGTGCAACGCCTGCTGTAGAGGCCAAACGCCCGCAGGAGGCGCCTCCCAAACCGGTCGCCCCCACACCAGATGTACCCCCAGGCGAAGGAGAAGGCAAACAAATCGGCGATGCCAACGAAGGCGATCTGGTCCGTTCCAGCACACCAAATCTTCGTGGTCTCAAAATATTGGGCCGCATCAACCTCGAAAAAGAAAAGCCGCCAAGCACTGGTAATCGCGGCGGTGACAACCGTGGCGGCAACCGTGGCGGCGACAATCGTGGTGGTAACCGTGGCGGTGACAATCGCGGCGGCCAGCAACAAGGCAATCGCCCTGGAGGCAATACCCAGGGTGGTCCACAACAAGGCAACCGTCCGGGTGGCAATACCCAGGGCGGTCCACAACAAGGTAATCGCCCCGGTGGTAACACGCAGGGTGGTGGAACTGGTGGACAACAACAAGGCGGCGGCAGTAACGCGGATCGCCTGCGTCGCAAGCGCAAAACGGTGCCCCAGCAACCCGTAACGGCGCAGAATCTGCAAACCAACATGGCCGCCAATCAAGGCGACAAAAAAGGCCGTGGCCGCACCGACACAGTCAAAGAGGTGTCTCAAAAAGATATTGAGAACCAGATCAAGCAAACCATGGCCCGTATGGGCGCAGGGGCGAGCCGCAAACGTCAAAAAGTTCGGCGCGACAAGCGGGATGTGCGGCGCGAACGCGCTGAAATAGCCGCTACAGCACGGATTGAAGGCGAAAAAACATTACAGGTAACGGAGTTCATCTCGGTATCCGATTTGGCTTCACTGATGAATATCAAGCCCTCTGACGTCATCAAGGCTTGTATGTCCCTGGGCATATTCGTGTCTATCAACCAGCGCCTGGACGCTGAGATCATAGAACTTGTAGCCAACGAATTTGGCCACGAAGTCCAATTCATTTCTGCCGAAGAACAGGTGGAAGTGGAAGAAGAAGAAATGGATTCCGCCAGCGATCTCAAGCCACGCCAACCAATTGTGACCGTCATGGGTCACGTTGACCACGGTAAAACATCGCTGCTTGACTTTATCCGTTCGGCCAATGTTGCCGAAGGCGAGGCGGGTGGTATTACGCAGCACGTAGGTGCATACGAAGTCATCGTGCCCGGTCACGAAGATCAGAAAATAACCTTCCTGGATACGCCTGGTCACGAAGCCTTTACGGCCATGCGTGCACGGGGTGCGAAAGTGACGGACATTGCCATCATAGTGATCGCTGCGGACGACAGCATCATGCCACAAACCAAGGAGGCGATCAGCCACGCGCAAGCGGCGGGCGTACCCATGGTGTTCGCTATCAACAAGATAGATAAGGCCGGCGCCGACCCGGAACGCATTAAGAACGAACTCGCGCAGATGAATTTCCTCGTAGAGGAATGGGGCGGAAAATACCAGAGCCAGGATATTTCGGCGAAGCAAGGACTGAACGTGGACAAACTCCTCGAAAAAGTCCTGCTCGAAGCCGAATTGCTCGAACTAAAAGCCAATCCAGACCGCCGTGCCATTGGTACCGTTCTGGAGGCGTCTTTGGAAAAAGGCCAGGGCTACGTTTCCAAAATCCTGATCATCAACGGTACCATCAACCACGGTGACCCCATCATTGCGGGCGAATTCTCCGGCAAGGTGAAAGCCCTCTTCAACGAGCGCGGCAAAAAGATCAAGAGTGCCGGTCCAGCCCAGCCAGTTATTGTACTTGGTCTACCCGGTGCACCACAGGCTGGTGAAAAGATCAAGGTGGCTGCCAGCGAAAGCGAAGCCAAGGAAATCGCCTCGAAGCGCGGTCAGATCATGCGCGAACAGGCCAACAGAGCCAACAAGCGTATCTCGCTCGAAGAAATTGGCCGTCGTCTCGCACTCGGCAACTTTAAAGAGCTTAAAGTCATTGTCAAAGGTGACGTGGACGGCTCGATCGAGGCCCTCAGCGATTCGTTGATCAAACTGTCTATCGAGAAAGTGCAAGTGTCTGTGATTCACAAGGCTGTTGGCCAGATCGTGGACTCCGACGTTATGCTTGCTTCTGCTTCCGACGCCATCATCATTGGTTTCCAGGTGCGTCCGTCTATCACGGCACGCAAACTGGCCGAGAAAGAGGGCGTAGAAATCAAACTCTACTCCATCATCTACGAAGCCATCGAGGAGGTGAAAGCCGCCATCGAGGGGATGTTGGAACCTACCAAAGAAGAGGAGATCATGGGTCAGGTCGAGATCCGCGAAGTGTACAAAGTTTCGAAGATCGGTACCGTGGCGGGTTGTTATGTGCAAGACGGCAAGATCAGCCGCAACCATTATATCCGCATCATTCGCGAAGGCATCGTGGTGTACCCGACCAACCCGAATCAACACGCCGAACTGGGCTCACTCAAGCGTTTCAAAGAAGACGCCAAAGAGGTCAAGAACGGTATGGAGTGTGGTATTACGATCAAGAATTTCAACGACTTCAAGGTTGGCGACGTGATAGAATCTTACGTGATCAACGAGGTGAAGACGATCTTGAAATAAGGATTGTGCGGGCTTCGGTCTGCAGGAATATAAAAAACGGGCGGCCTTGCGTAAAGCAGGGTCGCCCGTTTTTGGTTTTGGTCTACACGTTTGTCTTGTCCACACGTTTGCTTGTCATGTCGCAGCGAAGCGGAGACAACCACACAAGCCAAGCTACCCGAAATCCCTTGGTCAGGCTTCCCGAGTGGCCTGGATTGTGTGGTTGTCTCCGCTTCGCTGCGACATGACAACTGACTGAGAACTAAAGGCATCGACTTTGTGACTGCAAAGCCAGAAGCATTTCTAACCAATCTCCTCAGGCTGAGGAGAATTACGCCAGGCCCGATAATAGTCTCCCCAAATCGCTCTGGGCGGCCATTCCCCACACCACTCGGTATTGAGAAATTTCCATTTCGGATTGAACGCTGCAATTAGTTCGTCTTTTAATTCACGCCGCCAGTCCTTAATTTCCGTCTCGCGCTCAATGGCATTGTTCACATATTGGTACAATTCCAGATAAACCAGGCAGTAACAATAGTATCGACCAGCAAATGTTTCTTTTCTGCCTCTGTTGGCATAATGCTCGACCATTCGACGGCCAATGTCATTAGTCATGCCGACATATAAAACCGTTCGATTAGGGTTGGTGGTAATGTAAACGTAGTACTCATGTTGTTTCATAATGGTTTTTGTTAGTCCGTTTTTTGTAACGCCGCAGTAAAGCGGAGGGATTTACAAAAGCCAGGAGGGCTCTAGGCTTACCTAAAGATAGTGATTTTCTTTTAAAAAGCAATTCGAATTGCCTGAGTTGTGTGGTTGTCTCCGCTGCGCTGCGACATGACAAGCGCGCGGTTTGAGAGTCAGGCAGGCGGCATTCAAAGATGATTTGGGTAATCAGTATTTTTGCTGGTGGTAAGCACGATCCATGTCTTGTCATGTCGCAAAGAAGCGGAGACAACCACACAAGCCAAGCTACCCGAAATCCCTTGGCCAGGCTTCCCGAATGGCCTGTGTTGTGTGGTTGTCTCCGCTTCGCTGCTACATGACAAGGGGAGCCGGATGCGCATTCTGGCTCATTCCTTCACCCACTTTCGCGCCATAGCCATTTCCGGCAGGTGATGTCTGCGGCTTCGAGATCGTTACAGGTAAAATGTTGGGTTACTGCTCAAGCATCAAAACTAACCACCACCCGCTTGGTGGTCGGGTGCGATTGGCAGGTGAGCACATAGCCCATATCCACCTCATCGGGCTCAAGACCGTAGTTGACCTCCATTTCCACCTTGCCTTCTAAAATGCGGGCCTTGCAGGTGCTGCACACCCCTCCTTTACACGAAAAAGGCAAATCCGCTCCTGCGCGCATGGCAGCGTCGAGGAGGGTGGAACCGTCGGAAGGGAGATTGAAATCGAATTGCGCGCCATCCTGGATGACCGTGATAGAAGCCTCGAAGACTTCTTTATGTACGGTGGTAGCGGCAGGTTTTAACTTTATCCCGGCCGTGGTAAACAGTTCAAAATGAACACTCTTGGGATCGGCGCCCATTTCGGCGAGCGCATCTTTTACCTCAAAGACCATTTCTTCCGGGCCACAGAGAAAAAAAGCATCTACTTCCTTTGGATCGAAAAAAAACTGACCAAAGCGGCGGCATTTTACAGCGTCCAAACGGCCTTTGAACAGATCGCTGCCCAGTGATTCCCGGCTCAGGATATGGTGAACGGAGAGGCGGTCGGGGTGGAGGTTCTTGAGTTGTTCGAGTTGTTCGCGGAAGATGATCGTGTCGAAAGAACGGTTGCCGTAGAAAAGAATGAAACGGCTGCGAGGCTCCTGGGCAAGCGTGCTGCGGAGGATACTCATCACGGGTGTGATGCCGCTGCCCGCCGCGAATGCGACGTAAAGTTTTTCGTTTTCGGGGAAAAGCTCCGTGAAGAAATGCCCCTGCGGAGGCATCACATCCAGCCAATCGCCCACTTTCAATTGCTCGTTGGCCCAGCTGCTAAAAAGTCCGCCTTCCACTTTTTTTACAGCCACCCGCAGATCGTTCTCCTGCGTTCCTGTGCAGATGGAATAGGAGCGCCGTACTTCTTCGCCGTTAAGGTCAACTTTTATCGTCAGGTGCTGACCCTGTTTGAAACGAAACGCATTGCGCTCGTTTTCAGGCAGTTCAAACGAAATAGAAACCGTATCGGCGGTCTCGCGGCGCAAATCGCGCACTTTAAGTTTATAGAATTGAAAAGACATTGGTTGGGCAGATGGAACACAAAAAGTGTACCCCGGATTTCGAGATACACTTCTTGGTTGAGGATTCGGCGAACTGTGGAACTGGGGATTTGTTTATTTGGGGATTTGGTTATTTGTTTTGCCAGCGCGGAGAATTGTGCCTGCTTTCAAAACAGATACCAAGCCCTGGCAAAACAAATAACCAAATCCCCAAATAAACAATTACCCAAACTACGCAGCGATCGCGTTCACATGACGCATCAAGCCACTCTTGAGGTTGGCGGCTTTGTTGCGGTGGATGTTCCCACGCTTGGCCAGACGGTCGATCATGCTCACGACTTTAGGAAGAAACTTTTCAGCCTCTGCCTTTTCTTTCAGTTCGCGCAAGTTCTTGATTGCCGTGCGGGTAGATTTTTTGTAGTAACGATTCTCCAAACGACGCTTGTCGTTCTGGCGGATGCGTTTCAGTGCGGACTTGTGGTGTGCCATATTTTACAGCGAAAATGGTGCTTTTTTTAATAAACTGTCTGGTTCTCGTTTTGGGCGGGCAAAGGTAGAATTTTTGTCGCAAAAAAGAAACAGGAGATTAAAAATTTCCCTCAAAGAGAATTTATTGACCGGATTTAGGCCCTTAAAATCGCTTTAGGTGGACATGAAAGCGGTCAATACAAATTGGTTTCAAACTGTTTCCTACATTTGCCGGCTCAAACTTGCCAAAGTCGGGTTTTCAAATTCAAAAATTTCTATGAAACGAGTCGTTGTCACTGGCATAGGCGCAATCACTCCCATCGGGAACAATGTGCCAGCGTTTTTGGACGGACTACAGCGTGGCCTAAGCGGCGCAGGTCCCATCACACAATTCGATGCCAGCCTGTTCAAAACCCAATTCGCCTGTGAGGTAAAGGGTTTTGTTCCAGAAGATTTTATGGATCGCAAAGAAGTACGGCGTGTTGACCGCTTTACGCAGTTCGCACTCGTCACCGCCGATGAGGCGCTGAAAGACTCCGGTCTTGATCTGGACAAAATTAACAAACAGCGCAGCGGCGTAATCTGGGGCTCCGGCATTGGTGGCCTGCACACCCTGGAAAGGGAAATTGAGGATTTTGTGAAAGGCAACGGAACGCCCCGCCACAATCCATTCCTGATCCCCAAAATGATCATCAACATGGGCGCAGGAATGATCTCCATCCAGTATGGTTTCATGGGCATCAATTATGCTACCGTATCGGCCTGCGCTTCTTCGAGCCATGCTATTATCAATGCCGCCGATTACATCCGGCTTGGCAAGGCTGACATCATGGTAACGGGTGGCTCCGAAGCGACTATCGCGGCGACGGCTGTAGGCGGCTTTACGAATATGAAGGCCATGAGCGAGCGCAACGATGATCCGGCCACTGCTTCACGTCCTTACGACAAGGACCGCGACGGTTTTGTGCTGGGCGAAGGCGGAGGGGCACTGATTCTGGAAGAATATGAACACGCTAAACGACGTGGTGCACGCATCTATGCCGAATATGCAGGCGGCGCCATGACCAACGATGCCTACCATATCTCTGCACCACATCCCGAAGGCATTGGCGTGATCAATGTGCTGAATCTGGTGCTGGAAGACGCAGGTATGACCACTGCCGATATAGATTATATCAATACCCATGGCACCTCCACGCCCTTGGGCGATGTCGCCGAGTTAAAAGCCATCAGCAAGATATTTGGCAGTCAGGTTGGTAAGATCAATGTTTCCGCTACTAAAGGCATGACCGGGCATTTGCTGGGTGCGGCCGGCGCTGTGGAGGCCATTGCTGGTATTCTGGCCATGCAACACGATTTTATACCTCCAACGATAAACCATTTCACAGACGATCCGGAGATCGACCCGGCGTTCAATCTAACATTCAACGAGGCTCAACAACGCAAGGTGAAAGCTGTACTCAGCAACACTTTTGGCTTTGGCGGGCATAACGCATCCATCGTCTTCAAACAAGTTTGAGGACATAATAAAAGAGCGGAATCCACTCGACTAAATTCATCGAACTTCCCGTCCCGAGCATCGGGACGGGAAGTTGGATAAGTCGAATCTCCGTTCTAAAAAATTGATTCTGTGCGATTTATTCGACGATTTTACAATTATTACTTTCATCCAGACCGGGAATTAGCCCGTCGCCTGAGGCAATTGCTTGGCTTCACGCCTGTACGTTTGCAGTTGTTCAAACTGGCGTTTTTCCACAAAAGCACCTTTGCCACAAAAGATTACGCTGTTTCAAACAATGAGCGGCTAGAATTTCTGGGGGATGCCGTGCTGAGCACCATTGTTGGGGAGTATTTGTTCAAAAAATACCCCAATTCAGATGAGGGTTTTTTGACCAAAATGCGTTCTAAGATCGTGAAGCGGCACTCGCTCGACGAGATCGCAGACCGCATGGGGCTTGACCTTTTTCTAGCCAATTACAACCAGACCCGGCTTTCCAAATCCATGCTCGGTAATGCGCTGGAGGCACTTGTGGGCGCTGTGTATATCGAACAGGGGTATGACGGGACCAAGATCTTTGTTGTCCGCAGGATTCTCCGCAAATACCTGGATATTCACGAACTGGAGGGCTTCGACGACAACTACAAGAGTCAATTGTTGGAATGGTGCCAGAAAAATGGCCGCCAGATCGAGTATAAGGTCGTGGCGAAATACAAGAGCGACAAGCGCGACAAATTCAAAGTCGCCGTGTTTGTGGATGGCAAAAAAGTAGGTACCGCCGACGATTTCAACAAAAAGAGCGCGGAACAACTTGCCAGCGAACGCGCCATGACTTCACTTGGAATGCTGGGTGGAAATGGTGCTCCGCAACCGATTGACAATGATTACGATGAAGAATAGATAAATGTAGTCAATGTCAGACTACTGGACATTTTGACACTGGACGTTAGACACGATTCAGCAAGTGCATGATTTTCAAGTTGTTAGAGTGCAAGTCCAAGGTCCAATGTCAAAATGTCCAATAGTCTGACATTGACCACATTACAGTTAGTTTCCTCCTTCGCTTTCCACATTTTCCAGGCGTCGGCGGGTCTCTTCTACGAGAGAGCGCTGGTTTTCCTGTTCAACGAGGTTTGTCTCCTGCGACTGTTCGTTGTTGACGATATCCTGCCTGGCTTTTTGGATTCTTGACTCCCAGCTTTCAATGCTCCGGCGGAGCTCATCATTGTCTTTGCTCAGTTTTTTTTGCTTGTTTTCCAGCGCTTTCAATTGATTTTCCTGCATTTTCAAATCTTTCCCAATGGCAGCACGGCGCACATCAAAATAGCATTGGCGAAGCATACGTACCATTTCTTCGGTACTGTTTTTGTTGTCGCGGCGATTGAGGAAATAGGAGCCGGCATCCACCCAAACGTTGAGTGAAGTCTTGTCCCCGTTTTTTTCGATGGTGGAGTACAGGGTAAAAACATCGTCGCCCATAAAGGCTGCCCGCAGCTTGTTGGCCGTCCACTCTCCTTTGCTCTTTTTAAGTTTTGCTTTGAAATTGTCCTTTGCAAACTTTTTCCACACCTCCTCCACAACGCCTGCATCTGTGTTTACAAACTCCATGAAGAAACCAGGCCGACTGCCGAAGGACATCATGCGCTCTGATTCGCGGACGAGCTCAAATTGGGCACTTAATTTCAAGGCAAAGGCCGCGAAAAGCAGCAAAGGAAGAAGGGCTTTTTTGTTCATAATTCTTTGATTTATAATAATTTAGACGGTGGTTCTCATCGACATTAAATACAGTGCGCTGAAAATTTTTGCAATTTAAAAAAAGAAGCAAAAACGTGCCACAACCAAACAAAGGTAAAACGCCCATGTTCCCCAAAGTCACTCCGCAAAAGAAAAATAAGCGGGTGGCTGGCAAAACGAGCCGGCAAATGAAGTTTCTTTGTGCCTTTAACCGCTTTACCCGCCGTAGCTTTGGCGAAGGCGGGCATCAAATTGACCACATTTCTCAAGACATGGCAAAGATTTTAATCGTTGACGACGAAGTGCCCATCCGCCGCACCCTGCGCGACATCCTCGAATTTGAAGGTTACGAAGTGGACGAGGCTTCTGATGGACTGGAGTGCATAGCCAAAGTGCAGAAAGAAAAATATGATGTCATTATCACCGACATCAAAATGCCCCGAATGGACGGAATCGAAGCGCTGGAGCGGTTACAAATCCTCTCGCCCGAGACTCCCGTCATCATGGTAAGTGGTCACGGCACCATTGATACTGCCGTGGAGGCGGTGAAAAAGGGCGCGTTCGACTTTATTTCTAAGCCACCGGATCTGAACCGGATGCTCATCACGGTGCGCAACGCGCTGGATCGCAGCGAACTCGTGAACACCACCCAGGTGCTGCGCAAACAAGTGAAAAGCAGCAAGGGCGTGAATATGATCGGCGACAGTGGCCCTATCCTGGCCATTAAAAAAATGCTTGAAAAGGTGGCCCCCACCGAAAGTCGGGTGCTGATCACCGGCCAAAACGGTACGGGCAAAGAACTCGTAGCCCGTTGGATTCACGAAAAAAGCAACCGCGCCGATGGCCCCATTGTAGAGGTCAACTGCGCGGCCATTCCTGCGGAATTGATTGAAAGCGAGCTGTTTGGCCACAAAAAAGGTTCGTTTACCGGCGCCATCGCCGACCGCCCAGGCAAGTTCGAGTCTGCCAACGGCGGCACGCTTTTTCTGGACGAGATCGGCGACATGAGCCTCGACGCACAGGCCAAAGTGCTGCGTGCTTTGCAGGAAAGCAAGATCACCCGGGTAGGAGATTCTAAAGAAATAAAGGTAGATGTACGGGTTTTGGCCGCTACCAACAAGGACCTCCGAGCAGAAATAGCCGGCGGGCGTTTCCGCGAAGACCTTTACCACCGCCTTGCGGTCATCGTAGTGCAGGTGCCTTCACTCAACGAACGCCGCGAAGACATCCCGCTCCTCATCGAACATTTCAATCGCCGCATTGCCGACGATTATGGCCATCCGCCCAAATCGTTTACGCCTGCGGCCATTACTGCTTTGCAGGATTACAACTGGACGGGCAATATCCGCGAACTCGCCAACGTGATCGAGCGGCTATTTATCCTTTGTGATCAAACCGTTACGGAGGAAGATGTGCGCTTGTATGTGTATCCGAATAAGTAGGACTGGTTGTTGACTATCTGTTTTTCAACAGGTCATTCAAGCGGTCAAATATCCTTTCAACAACACGCCTTTCTTCGGTGATGATGCGCACTTGCCCCGTCATTTCCTGGCGGAAGGCGATTTGTTTCCCATAAGTAGTGGTCAGACGAGCATCCGAAATATTTAAATCAAGCAAGTATTCATCTTTTTGGGGCAAAAGAGCAATATGGGCTACTTCCGCCTCCAATGAGCCATATTCTTGTGCAGGAAGTCCGTCTAACCGAATGATCGCCCGCATACCAGATTGTATTTTACCAGCATTTGTGGCGGGCAATGTGGCCTTTCCTACAATATTTGACTTGTTTTCGCCCTGAAGTTCATTGGGAACCACTGCCATAATTTCCTCGCCTGCACCAATGGATTGCTGAACGCTCCAGATTTTTGAAAAAGACACCTTGCCGCTGATGGGTGCAAGCACCAGATAGTTTTGTTTCCATTCCTCGACAGCACTTTGCAAACGACGCAGGTCTTCGTCTAAAGTGAGTGCTTTGCCTACCGAGTCGTCGCCTTTTGATTGTTGCAGATCATTTATTTGGCTTTCAATCTGCCGTATTTGCATCTGATTTTGTAAGGATGCAGCTTCTGTGCTTTCTAATTGGCGTTTTTGTTGAAGAAAAGTCTTTTCTGCCATCTCGATCTCTACATCTGCGATCACTTGGCTGCTGTGCAACTGTCGTTTGCGATTGATTTCTTTTTCTGCGAACACAAACTCTTCGCTCAAAATCAACTTTTGTTTCACTAAACTCACGTTCAGTGCATTAATCTGTTCGATCTGTTTTTGCAGAAAAGCGATTTTTTCTGCCACCCCGTTGTGCTCATAAAAATACTGGTAGTCTTTCCAATGTTGGGTAAAAGTCGAGTAGGCGTCTTGCAATGCGCCCAGCTGCAACTCCGAGGGCAAAACGGCTGAATTGGTATGGGCCGTAGAAAGCCAGGATTCCAGGAGGATTACATCCTTCCAATCAGCTGAATTTGCAATTACGGCAAGCACTTGCCCTGCCTTGACCTGCTGCTGATCTGATACTAATAGTTCGGAGACCGGCCCGCTGCTCTTTGCCAGAATACGGATGGGCGGGTTAGCAGTGACCAGAATAACCTTGGCTTCGATGATATCAGGGTAACGAATGAAATAACTCAAGGTCAGTATCAACATAAAGAAACCCGCCATTACAGTGATGCCATAGCGCATCATCCAGGAGGGCGGGTTGCCGAGCAGGTATTGAATTTGCTCCCGGTCATTGAGTCGGAGATCAGGCTGTACTTGGGCTGGTGGCAGGGGCATAATCGGGTTTCATTTTGAATTCAGGCAACACTTCACGCATACCATAATAATCAATGGCTCTCTGCTTGAGCGGATTGGTGCTCCATTCTTCCCACTCGCAGGTGTGTGGGTTGTAGCCACATTTAAGCGGCTTGGAGTACATATCCTCTGGGTTTTCGATGTACCCACGGCAGTCCGTACAGATGTAGCGGAACTCGCAATCCTTGCAGACCGAGATTTGATCTTTGGTGACGTTCCAGTATTTCTTGAAATCAGGATGATCAAGGGCTTCTTGTAGGGTGGTATCTTTTATGTTGCCGAAAGACTGGGGCATAGACGGGCAATTTTTAATGTTGCCGTCTACGTCAATGGAGATTTTTCGGTTTAGACAGGAATTGTGTGCTAACGATTCGGTATAAGTTGAGATGTTGGTTGTGAAATAATCATGGCTGATAAAACCACAACTCAAATGGCCCTTTACATCGGTTGTAACGGTCACAATGTGGCCAAATCCAACTGAGCGACTGTATTTGATTGCATTTTCAGGGGCGTTGTACAACGAGAAGGATCGAATTCGATAACTACTTTGCATCAGTTTAATCAACCCTTTAAGCATTGCGTCCGTTTCATACGGAGCAAAAATCTCAATGGACTCAATGATGGAAGTTTCCAGCTGCGCTACAATTCCCTTCAACGCTGGAATGGACAATTTTGAGAAAAACCTAAGCTGGGCGTACCGACATCCCATTCGTGTTGCCTGATCCAAAAATGGCACAACAGTTCCCGTAGATTTATCAATATCAATAATTGCATTGGAAATGTCCCCGGGATAATCCCAAGAAGTGCTAATCGGGATGTAATATTCAGGGAAGTTGGTAAACGTCAGTAATTCTACTTTTAATAGTCTATCGAAATAGCTCATAATCGTTTTTCTATTCTGTTCATTTCCATTCGAATAGTGATCAACGACTTCTGGAATGATAAACCCCTCTTTTTTTTCAAGTAATATTTTATATAAAGCAGTAGGGATAAACATAAAACTATTCCGTTCCAAATCGCATACTAAACATCTGGCGGCTCCTTTTGAAAGCATTGCATTTGGATTTAGAATGCATTTCTTATGGAGATTTTTTTTATCATTACCGGATAATTTTTGAAATGGGTTTACCAAGCGTACTGAAAACTTTGAATTTGTCCGTTTGATAGGCACTGATTTTGACATCGATAAATTGTTCATCAAGTGGGATACTGCGTTTATCCTCATCTTCCTCATTCCTGATATCCATTGTATAAAACTGGGTAAATTCAAAGTTGACAGGTAGTTCTTTTTTTCTCAGTATTTCAGGGAAATAGTGAGATAAGTATCTTTTTTTATCGGTTTTCATGCAGCAGATTGTTTGGATAAATTTATGAGTGATAAAGCAACTTCACGTTCGAGATAATTGTTGCAAGGCTTGGAAGTCATGCCAAATTGACCGACAGGATTGGCTTCTAAAAAGACAAATTTGCCGTCTTTTGTTAATACCATATCAATCGAAGCAGTTTCTAATCTTATTCTTTGCATGAGTTCGATCAATTTTTGTTCCAAGGTAAAGGGTATTTTGAATGGTAGATATCTGCTTGGGTTTGTAGAAGAATATTTTCTAAAATCTATTCTGGTTTGTGCATGTTCCTGCGAGCGAATGGCCATACTATACACTTTGTCTTGAAGTATAAAAATCCTGATATCGGCCTCCTTCTCCACGAGTGTTTGAAATAGCGACGGGAAAAAAGCAGTATTCCGTTTTGTAGGGTTAACCGCTTCCGTGTAGGTTATAAATTTCCCGTCATCCGTGATAGGAGAAAAGACCTCCGAAATACATTTTGTGATGAGTTTTTCATGACTTTCCAAATGCTTTTTTTCTGAAACTATGAATGTATCAGGAATTTCAATACCCAGTTTTCTCGCTTGATCTAAAACAACTAATTTATTGACACCCCTTAACTCATAAGTGCCTATATGCGGAATGACATACAGCAGATATTGGAGATAATCTTGCAAAATTTTGTTTTCATTCTTCAGGTGTTGAAATATTTGGCTCCTTAAGTCTGAATTTTTGATGAAATTTAGATGGGGTATTTGAAAATGTATTTCGCCTCTTCGATACCATATAGCACTAATTTTATCCAATCTGATTTCTCCATTTTTCTCAGACAAAAGGGTTAACTCGCAATCATTATATCCTAATATTTGTACATTATG
>JAUSMG010000150.1 GCA_030645295.1 Saprospiraceae bacterium
CAAGTTATTCGAAAAGCACCTTCTTAGATTGCCTGACGTGATGTCAACAGATAGCAAGGGACAACCCGCCAGTTTTTGAAAAAGCAAATCATCAGCCTGATAGGTTTCGTTGGGGTTGGTTGCCGCCACATCAGGAATTACGGGGCAGGGCACCCATAACGCATTTTTTGCAATGGCCGATATGGTGTAATCGCCACCCGTTTCCACCAAAATTTCATAATCGCCGTTTGCATCCGTCAGCGCATAAAAGGTCCCGAGCGCGCCTACTGCTTTTACCGTCCAACCCGAACATGGGGGCTCTCCCACATTGGCCAGACAGTTTTCCTACGTGTCTTGCAGAATACGGCCTTCTATCGTGCTGCAAGGCCCGGGGCTACCGCCTGTAATCTCTACACTAGCTATTGAAGTACAGCTGGTAGCAGTATTGGTAATCATTAGTGTGTACGTCCCCGGTTCGTTTACTACAGGGGTTAAAGTATTGGCGCCGCTCAATATATTGCCGTTTGCGGTAAACCAACTGTAAGTGAACGTAGGGCCAATTGACCCACTGCCGGACAAGGTCAATTCGCCGCCGCCGCATGGGAGTTGCATGGCTGCGCTTACACTGACGGATGGGGTAGCAATATCCTGCACCACAAAGGTATTAACTACGGCACTACAGCCGTTTATGGTGTTTGTTACGGTAAGGGAATAAGTTCCCTGAAGGTTGATGATGGGTGACTGGGCGTCGAAATTGCCGGAGTTTATACCAGGACCTGACCAAATATAGTCGAAGTTTGGCCCAAAAGAGGAACAACTGCCATCAAGCATAACTTGTGTGAGCGCACATGTCAATACTTGAGCCGGGCCGATGCAAGCGATGGGTGGCACTACATCCTCCAATACGTTCGGAGCCTTGGTAGCCGTGCAGCCATTTACATCCGTAACGGTAAGGAAATACGTGCCGGGCTGTTGCGCCTGGATGTTTTGAGTGGTAAAACCATTTCCCCATTGGTAGTTATAGGGTGGTGTGCCTCCGCTGACAGAAGGACTTAAACTTGAACTTAATACAACACAATTAAGGATTATATCAGATAACATAATGGATAAGGCTGCAGGCGATGTCACCAGGGCTGCGGTAGTGGTGGTGCAACCTGCGTTGTCTGAAACTGTGCAGGTGTAGGTCCCTGCCGCCAAGCCTGAGAGGTCCTCATCTGTATGGCCGTTCGACCAGGCGTAGGTGTACGGCGCAGTGCCATTGGAAGCCGTCAAATCAATGCTTCCGTTGCTAAAGCCGAAACAGGTAACGCTCGTCGCCACAGCATCGACACTGCATTGGGCGCGAACGGCTTTAGTTCCTGCAAGAAGGAATAAAAGCAAAACGAGATAAGTGTAACGTATGGGTGTCATAATGAGTCGTTTTTTCTAATTTGTAGTTTTACAGACTGGGAAATCAACAGGGTGGATGAGTGCAGTACCGGGGCGAATTCGCTGGACAGTCCTTTGATGCTACAAATGTTCGGCTTGCTGCTCACTTGTGCAAAGACATTTTTTTAAACTTGTTCCCCTCTATAATGTAAATAAAATTTAAAAAAACTGATTATCAATATTTTAAAATAAATAAGTTTGTTAAAAATTCAAATTGGCTTCCTAAATTTGCCAGCACTATGGAAAAAACTTTGCTTTGGGAAGCCTTTGCCACACTCACAACGGCAGAAATCCGCGAGTTCAACAAATTCCTCCGCTCGCCCTTTTTCAATGCCCGGCAACAACCCATTGTGCTGTTCGACTACCTGGAGGACTGTCGACGGGCCCGGCGTTTGCCCAAAGAAACCGAGATTGCTGTCGTTTTGAACAAAACCCAGGCGGGGGTTAAAACGCGTCAGGCAAATTCTGCCCTACTCGCCCTGCTGGAAAAATACCTGATCTACAAGGAAAAATTTCAGGATGAAGGTCGGGCCTTTATCAGCCTGGCCGCCGCTTACCGAAAGCGCAATCTCGGCAAACATTTCAACATAACCCTCCGCGAAGCCCGCCAACGCCGCAAAGAACAGCCCTGGCGACACGCCGAGTATTTCCAGGACCTGAATCAGTTGGAATGGGAACGCTACCAGTTTGATGCGACCACTTTGCGCACAGAGGTGTTTAATCTTCAGGCCACTTCTGATCTGATGGATACGGCGTTCATGGTCCGGAAATTGCAGCTGGCTTGTGTGGCGGTTTCCCACCAAACGGTGTTTAAAGCGGAATACCACATTGGATTGCTGAGCGAAGTTTTGAACGCTATTGAAACCAGCGATCTTCTGGAAACGCCCGCCATTGGGCTGTACTATTATTGTTACAAATTCCAGACGGATCTGCCCGAAGCCGGGCAGCACTTTGAGCGGTTTCGGGTGGTCCTTGCCGAACATGCCGAGGCTTTTCCGCCAGAGGAGTTGCGTACCCTTTACTTGCTGGCCATCAATTTTGGCATTAAAAAGATCAATCAATCCGCGGAAGGCTGGCTTCGGGCTACCCTTGATCTGTACCAGGGCGCTTTATCCCGGAAACTCCTGCTTGAAAACGGGCAGATCTCGCGCTTCGCTTTCAACAACATCATCGCCATTGCGCTCAAGTTGGGGGAGTTGGATTGGGTGGAACATTTCATCCTCGAACACAAAAACCTGCTCGAACGCCAATGGCGCGAAGCCACAGCAAGTCTGGGTCTTGCCCGCGTAGCCTACGCCCGCCGGGATTTCAAAACCGCGCTCCTCAACCTGCAACGATCCGATTACAAAGACCTCATCAACAACCTGACTGCCAAGACATTGCAACTAAAAATCTTCTATGAATCCGGGGAGTTCGATCTGTTGGAAAACCACCTGAAAGGCATGAAAAACTTCATCAAAAGACACACGAGTATCGGCTACCACCGCACCATTTACAGTCTGATCGTAGCGTACACGCAACAGATGATGACTTTGGATTTCAAGAAGAAGGATGCCGTGGAGGCGCTGCGGATCGCGATCTCAGGGGAGGAAGGGTTGACCGAGAAGGAGTGGTTTTTGGAGATGCTCGGCTGATCCGGGACTTTTTGACTTTGGACATTGGATTTTGGACTTGCACTCGTCCAATGTCTAATATCCAAAGTCCAATGTCTAATGTCCAATGTCTAATGTCCACTCGTCCAATATCCAATGTCCAATGTCCACTCGTCCAGATTCACACCTTTTTAGGCGGCAGATCAAAGGCGACCGCCTGATGTTCCAGGTGCCCGTTGTGTGAGCCGTCACAGAAGGGTTTGTTTTTGGACATTCCACAGCGGCACAGCCCCAATACTGTTCTGCCCTGAAGTCCGTACACATTGCCCTGGGCATCCACAATTTCAAAATCTCCCTCCAATTTAAGGGAGCCGTTGGAGTTTACTGTAATTTTTGTCGCAGCCATTGTGTTGTGTTTAGATTTCTGCGAAGGTAGTGATATTGCTCCGCTTGGCGCCGCTGCAAAATTTAGACGCTTAGAGTGTCACGGAAGACTCTGGCAGCGGATGTGAATATTGAGATCAGGTTGATGGATGCTGTGGTGGTATTGCCAGGTAAGTAGAGGTTTTTGGATTTGTTGAAATTTTTTTACCATGAAAATT
>JAUSMG010000155.1 GCA_030645295.1 Saprospiraceae bacterium
CGTTGACCGTTGACCGTTGACCGTTGACCGTTGACCGTTGACCGTTGACCGTTGACCGTTGACCGTTGACCGTTGACCGTTGACCGTTGACCGTTGACCACAAGTTAAACTTACTTAACTGTATATCAAATATGATTTTAACTTTTATTCAATATTATGATAATCAATGTTTTCTAATTTAACTAAAGTCCTTTATTTCACTCCCGGAAGGTTAAACTCCGTTAAGCAGATCAACACGCAGGAAGTCCCTATTGTGGCTTTGAGGTCTACGGCGAAACCTTGCAGCAAAATTTATCGAAGCTATGAAAAAATACATGCTGCCCATTTTACTCGCTGCCCTTTCCCTCGGGGCTTGCCGTTCACTTCAGGTTCGCGATTTCCACTCCAACCAAAGTCTTCCAACCCGATTGCCGAATCTTGGCTTGCTGGTCCACGAACGGAGCTTTTTGGAAGCTTTTGACCTTGCGCTGATCCGGGACATTGTGATCACGAATGCCGTTACCGGACCGTACGCCCCCGCTCCCTGGGTGGCCTACGACGTGACGGATCAAGCACTTCAGGACGCTTTCCATGTGCTGGGCAACGAACTCAGCGACAATCTGAGCAAAGCCTCAGACCCTAAATATGGCCACGCCCGATTCAAATTGCTTTACTACAAGCGCCGAAACTCCGGCTGGGGCTGGACGGTGGCCAGTGTCTCGACCTTATTCGTACCCAATCTGCTCGGAATGCCGGTCCGGACACACCGCGCTGAATTGGAATTGCAAATGGAAATCGTGGATGCCGATGGAAAAATGCTGCTGCGCTATACCGCTCCAGGCGTAGGAAAGGCAATGGTGGCCGCGTATCACGGTTACGACAGTTCTACTGCAACCCGCAAAGCCAACCTGCTCGCCCTTCAAGACGCCATGTCTGACATAAAAAAGAAACTGGAAGCAGATGTACCCGCCCTGGCCAGCCAGTTGGAAGCAGCCGGAACCCTTCGAAAACCGGAAGGCAAATAAACACGTACTACTTCCCCAGAGTACCGCAGAACCATGAAAGCGCACAGCGCCCGACATTTATTAACCCGCTTTTCCGGTGCGCGGTGTGTCGGTGCGCTGTGATTTTTGTTTTTACTGTACACCAAAAAAGCAGTGGGGTTCACGAGATATGCTCGTGAACCCCACTTTCGTAATGTATTCGTCAGGCGGACCTCGAAGGGTCCGCTGACGTTATTCTACAACGATCATTTTCTTCGTTGCGCTGTGTGTTGGCGTATCCAGTTGATAGAACAAGATCCCAGCCTCCAATTCAGCACGCTGGAGCGTAACCGTGTTGAAACCTTTTGCAAACTCGCCTTTCAAGGTCTTGACCGTTCTGCCTTCTGCGTTGCTGATGGTCAGCGTGGCCTCCGCAGATTCTGGCAAGTAAAAAGCGATATTGGTAAAGCCTTTGGCCGGGTTTGGAGCGTTTTGAAGCAATTCGAAACCCGCGCTATTGATGGTAGTTCCTGCAGGCGACTTGAAGCGTAAAGCCAGGTCTTTTTTGGTCATTTCGCCATTCACCAGCGCATATCCTTCCGTGCGGGTGATGCTGTTGCCCAAGCCCAGCATTTCACTCAACTGACCCGAGCGTGTTGCGCGGAACCGGAAAGCAAATTCGCCGGCTTCAGCATTTACAGAAGCCGTGATGGCATGGTCGAAAGTGGCAAAATTGTCTATGCCCATTTGCTCACCCGGAAGTACTTCGAGAACTTCTAGACCATTGAGGTCCATCGTAAATTGATATCCAGCCACTTTTTCAGAAGCCGTCAATTTCACTTCTACGATGTCGCCTGCCTTCACGTTGCGATCTTCAACATCAAAATATAAGGCGCCAATGCTTCTTTCTTCTCCACTTAACAAGGAACTAGGGACCACGGAGTTGTTTACGTCGCCAATTTTTACCCCAACAAAATCATCATCAAGGTTCATCAGTTGCATGTCCTGAACCGATATCACTTCCGGGAACAACTCCTGGAATGGGTTGAGCAGGTTGGGGAAGACGTAAGCCTTGTCGACAAAACGCCAGGAGGCATTGCTTGGCAAATTGCTGTAAATGCCCAGGATGAGTTTACGGATCTCAACAATGTCGAAGGTTGTGATACTTCCACTTTTGTTCGCATCGGCAGCAATCATCTTGAATGGGCTATCCAAAGGCTCAATACCCAGGATATGCTTGGAAATAAGCACAAGGTCGTAAGTGGTCACGCCATTGAGCGGGTTGTCATTCTTTTCTGGTGCAAGAATATAGTCAGAACCGATGGGCAAAGTATTGACAAACATAAAGTTACCCAAATTATCGCTCATATCAGAAACCGTAACAGCGGCTCCGTTGGGTTGTGTGCCGTACATCATTACAGTGGCCTCTTCCACACCATCCTGCATCTCCGTTTTCAATGCCCCGGCAATAACCGGGATCGGGTTGCCACTGCAAATACCAAGGTTGTCCTGCACAATGACATAGGTTTCACAGTAGTCAGCATTGCCCGCTGCATCAATAGACCAAAGTTCAACGCATTGAGTGCCGAGTTCGTTACAATCGAAGGTGACAGAGGTGATCGGATTGCCATTGCCGTCTACCGGGAAGCCGGTACCTGTTCCGCATTTGCGCACACCAATTTTTAGCTGGTTGGAAGGGGTACAGTTGTCTTCCGTGTATTGCAGGAAGTCAGATGCCCACAAGCTGATCATACCGGTCGGCATAATATTGACCGAAAGTCCATTAAGACAAACCACGGTGGGCGCTTTGCAGTCCTTCACCGTGAAGGTGTACTCATATTCAGCATTGTTGCCGCAGCCATCGGTAATAAACCACTTGATCTTGTGGGTACCATGCGGCAGTTCCGGCACTACGTAGGAATTCTGTTGTTGTTGGGTATTCCAGCGCACACAGCCAATCTTGTAGTTGCCATTCACGGTTTCCTGAATAGCAAAACCCCATTTCTGATTGGCGGGAACGGGGCGCTCGTCAAACTGACGCAGCGTGCCGCCGGAGAAATTCGGCGTATTCAGGTTGTTGAACCGAACGGTGTTCCAACCCTCCCCAATCGGGGCAGCGATACCGGTATTGACAGAATTTACCACTGTTTCCATAATTCCGTCGCCGTCGAGGTCGAGGAAAAGGAGATATTCAATGTTTATGTTACTGCCTGAGCAGGCATCCCTGCCGGTGATGCAAAGGTCGGTGGGCTCTTCGCAGAGGTCGTGCGTCTGCAAACCATTGTTCCACCAGTAAGATTCGTTCCAGAGGAGCGAGTTGTTGGCTGTCAGCCAGTTTTGGTTGGCACAACTAGGGGTGACATAAGTACCTGTAGGCGCCTGACCATCAATGATTTTGATGATCTGCTTGTACCGGTAGCAGTTTGCGTCTTTGTCCCAGAAGGTACAGAAATTCGTGGTCTGCGGATCGGTCGGATTGATCCGGACCACCGTTGGAGCCCAAGGCGCCAAAGTGCCACAAGCAGAAACGGTTGGACCCGGCAAATTGGATGCATGATTCACCTGTGGGTTCGGATTCGGGTTTGGAACGTAGACGCAGTTAACGTTCGGGTTGTACGTGCACCAGTTGATGATCTGCCAGGTACGTTCGATTTTATAACAAGCATCGGGTACTACCGTAAATACTTCGTCCTGGAAGGATACGCCCAACAATTCGCAGTCCTTGCCAAAGAAACTAGGTTCGCCATAAATTCCTGAACCGTCGCACACGGTAACAATGGCATCGTTCGGGAATTTAATAAAATAGTTCTGGTTGTAGGTCACCACGATACGCTGGGTGCACTGGCTGCTTTGTCCGTAGCAATCGAATGCGCGGAACGTCCGTGTGATCGTGCCTTTGTTACAGACGGTATCAAACAGCGAGTAGTTGACCGTATGCGTCAGGCCAATTTGACCCTGATACACTTTGGAGGCATCAAGACAGCAGTTGTCGGATACCTGCGCTTTGCCATAAGTCCAAAGACTTGGATCAAAGTTTTCGCAGTTCACCGTGACCGGATTCGGAGGCAAGCAAGTGGGTTTGATTTTATCTTCCACCAATGCAAGCACCAGACAATCATTGGAATTCCATTCCCCGAATTCAAGACTAACATCACCCGCAGGCACCGGGATGTCGTACACGCGAAGAATTACCTCGATCGTGTCGCCCACATCTTCACAACAGAATTTTACCTGATCGTGAAACTGGTTGTTATTCTGACATCCGTTCGACTCCACACGACGAACTTTAAAGGAGACTGGAGAGCAATTGTCGTAAGAGCCGTCATCAAAAGTGGTGGCGTTCACGAATGCCTGGCCGTCCACACTTAAGCCAATTTGGGTTACCTGATCACAAGCTACCGTTGGAGGCGTGCTGTCTTCAACGGTCACATCAAAAGTGCAAACCGTGGAATTGCCACAATCATCTTTGAGGATGTATTTTACCGCAGTGACTCCGATGCCAAGATTTTCTGCATAACCCATAACAGCCATCGTGTCACGATCCCAGAAATTGTTTCCTGGGAAAGTTGTAAACGTGCCATAGATCGACTGCCAAATACCGTTGTAATCCTGGTACTGTGCTTCAAATGAAGAAAGGCGCGAACAGTTGTCCGTCACAATAATATCCGGGAGGTTGAAGTCCAGCTGGCAGTCGTTCGCATTTGTGCCCACTGTCATGTCATCCGGGCAATCCAGCTCAGGACCCTGGTTGTCCTCCACTTTAATGATCTGGATATGCGTGAGTGGATTTGAGGGACTGGTTGGTAAACACCAATCGTAGATCGTCCAGGTACGGAGGAGCTTATAGGTGCCATCGCAAATTTGCAGACGCAAATCCTGATAGGTACCATTGAGTTCACAGAAGGTGCCGTTGGGCCAAACCGGAAATTGAACCCCGAAGTCTACCACATAAGGAACACCTGTTGCAGCAGGTGTAGTGATTGGGTTCGAACAATTTATGGTAATGTCAGCGGGAAAGAACACGTCCACCCCATGACGGCGTTCGAAATAAAGGTATTGCTCACAAGTGGAAGAGTTTCCGCTTTGGTCTACAGCGGTCCATTTGCGGATCACATAGGCACTGATATCGAAGTTGCCGTTAATGCTTGCACCGCAACCAAGGTCAACCCAGGAGTCAATGTATGTTAGCGTAGTAGAAGTACAATTTTCATCAACAAGCGGATAAGCCTCCGAAATATTGAGGTCGTTCAGCAAGTAGTCTGGAGTGTAGTCCGTGATCGCACAATTCAGGAAAATCTCTTCACATTCCAATACGGGTGGGAGTTTGTCCTCGATATGGGCATTGCCGCTACAGCTATTACCTGAAATGAGGTCTCTCACCCGAACCTGAAGGTTCAGGTTGATGTGTGCGGAGGTAGCTACAAAATTGCCTGATCCGGGCGTCCAAACGCCGTTGATCTTAGCCTGCACCTGAAAATTGCCGTTGGGGCAACCATTTCCTTCCAGGATCATATCCGGCAAGATTTCCACTTCGCAATCCTGATCCAGAGAGATCTGGATCAGATTATTGCAGATCATATTACACTGAGCGGTCATGACATTGTTGGCCGAAAGCGACAAAGCCAATGCCAGCGTCCATCCCAAAAGATTAAAAAAAAGTGTAGAGTTCGCTTTTTTCATAAGTAAAAGATTAAGAAAAATGTAATCGTATTTGAATGTGCTTCTTTGATTCAAAATCTGCCTTTTCAACGGGGCTTCCTCAAAGCGCGACAAAGTTAAAAAAGTCATAATGAGATAAACAAACTTTTCCGCAGAAAGCTTGATATCTTATATAACGTAACAAAAACAATGCCTAACAGCAGGCACTGGCTACAGCAAGAAGGTTAATTAAAAGTAAAGATTGAGCCAGAGGCTCTAAGCAAGGATGGAATCGGGGACCAAACATACAACAATTGTCAATTGTTCAGCCAAAATTTATGAATTTGGGCCTAAACCAAATGATTTTCAAACGCCATTTTTATGAGTGAACCGGTGCTGTTCACACCCAGTTTTCGCATAATATTTTTACGGTGAACACTGGCCGTCTGGTCGCTAATAAATATCCGTTCAGAAATTTCTTTGTTGGTCAAAGCCTGGCCTATCAGTTTTAAAATCTCCATTTCGCGGCGGGTAAGGCCACTTTTCCGGGCAAAACGAAGATCAGGGGTAAGCCCGTCCTGGTTGTTTTGCACATCCATGGCCATTAATCCGCGACCAACAAAGGTGCGTCCTTCAGCCAATTCGCCCACTGCCTGCAAAAGTTCATCGTGGGAACCTGATTTGAGCATATACCCATCGGCGCCTGCTCTGAAAGCGGCCTGAATATGGGCCGGATCGCCCGAACCATTTAGGATAAGGATACGGATTTTGGCGTTATTCTGCTTGACGGTTGAAACGATCTTTAAGACCTCGGCGTCCGGCAGGTCCGGATCAAGCAGAAAAAGGTCCGGCTGAGAACCGTCCAGATATTCTGCAAGCTCCGGGCCATTGCTTGCCACACCTTTGATGTGGTAAGAAAAGCGCTCGTCGCCGGTGTTGGTCAACATGGACCTAAGCCCTTCCACAAATATGGGGTGATGGTCGGCGACTAGGATATCAAGATGGCGGAGCATGGTGTGTGAAGATAATTTACTTCACATCCTGCAACTTTTATACCATAACAAAAAGTTGTAAGGTCTGAGACACTATTCTCTAGCGCCCGTTATAGAACCTCATTTTATAATCTGTCTTTACCTTTCCTTGTCGAATAGCCTCCATTCTCCGTTGAATCAGGCGTTTTTTAAGTGGTTTTAGCCTTTCTGTGAAAAGCACGCCTTCAATGTGGTCATATTCGTGCTGGATGACCCGGGCATTGATCCCGGTGAATTCTGCCTCATGTTCCTGAAAATTTTCGTCCTGCCAGCGTATGCGGATTCCATCAGGTCGCTCCACATCGCCGCGTATGTCGGGGATGCTCAGACAGCCCTCTTCGTAAGTCCATGGCTCTTCTGTTTCGGACAGCATTTCTGCATTGATGAACACTTGTTTGAACGGGATATCCGTCGGTGATTCGCTTCCTTTTTTTCGATCCACCTGTTCGGTGTCAATTACGAAAAGCCGTATGCCATACCCGACTTGTGGGGCTGCAATGCCTACTCCATCGGCATGGTACATGGTATCCCACATACTGGCGATAAGTCCCTGTAAATCAGGATAGTCCGGATCAACCGGGACCGATACTTTTTTCAAAACGGGTTGCCCGTAGGCATAAACTGGCAGTAGCATTGTTTGATTGATTCGATTGTTGGACTATGGGATTGATTCGATTGTGGGATTGTGGGATTGATTCGATTGTGGATTCAAAAAAATCGAATCAATCGAGCATTCGAATCAATCTCACCAATAGTTCTCCTCCATGTATTGTTCCAAAATAAGTGCGGCAGCGATTTTGTCTACCAGTGTTTTATCGCGGCGTTTTTGTTTTTTGATGCCACTTTGGAGGATGATTTTTTTGGCATCATTTGAAGTATTTCGCTCGTCCTGGCGAACAACTTTCTTTTCCGGGAAAAGTTTTTGCAAACGTTCGGCAAAAGCATCTGCCTGAGGAGCGATTTGGGCCGGGTTTCCATCCATATGAAGTGGAAGCCCCAATACAAAGTGCTCCACTTCTTCCTGGGCGCAGTAGTTTTGGAGAAAGGTTAACACCTCGTGTGTTGGCACTGTTGTAAGTGCGCTGGCGATGATTTTCAAGGGGTCGGTCACTGCGATGCCCGTGCGTTTCAATCCAAAATCTATAGCGAGTATACGGCCCATAAGCGGGGCAAAGGTAGAAAAAAGAAAAATCTATCCGGACAAAGGGGATTCGCTCGCCAAACTGTACGACCCTAATCTAATGCCCGCCGTTTTATTGGCCGCCCACCAAGCCCTTGATCGGGCGGTGGATGCTTGGGGCACAGCCCGGCGCTAGCGTTCGAAACGGAGGCTAAGCAGGTGACTTGGTTGTTTGGCTTGTAGCTGGTGGGGAAGGGGTGATGCCCAAGCATTTGAAAAAAGGAAATTGTGATTACCTTTGCATCAACATGCTTGCCCCGCTTCCCGTCAGAACAGCGCGCTTAGGGCAAGCTTTCTTTTTTTAATACTATGGCAAAAATCCCCTACGCCAAACCTGCGCAATCGCCATTGTTACTTCATGTTTTCGATTATTTGTTTTTTGCTCAACAGGAAGTGAAATATCTTGTCCAAAGGTTGAATAACTGGCATCTTCGGTTAATTTTGCATCCCTTTTGTTGAAAAATTAAGACTTTGCAGATACCAAAAAAAATAACGCCAGACAATTTGAAGGACGCACTGGTTGCGTTTCAGATTGTTTCTGATGCCCCAAAAGAGGCTTTGCCAGGATTGTTTTATACGATGCTTAGAGGGCATTTCACAGAAATTTTTCGAAAACCTCCTTCGGCTTTCTGGCCCATTGACGGATCAAATGGGCTACATTTTGACATTACAGAACGGCTACAATTTGCTGATGAATTTGTAAAAATTCAATTAAGCGGCAACATCCTTTCTTTCAACTTGGTGGGTCAATATCCAGGTTGGGCTTCGTATTTTTCAACAATTGAAAAAGCATTGACCCTTGTGTTCAAGGAGGGGCATATTCAAGGTGTTGAACGCATCGGTATCCGATACATCAGTGAATTTGTTGGATTGAGTATTTTTGCAAACCTAAACCAACCGTTGATTTTTACCTTACCCCAAGGGGCGGGCGTGAACAACACCTTCAAAAGTGAGTTTTATGGAAAGGAATATTCCATCGTATTGAATCTTGCCGATAATATCCTTTCTCACACACCTCGACCCAGTACTGAAAAAGTTTCCTTAGTAGATGTGGATGTATTCCGCACTTTTTCTCCAAGTTTAAGTGATTTAAGTGACATATTGAGCCAAACCAAGCGACTTCATACAGTAGAAAAAGACGTTTTTTTCGGAATCTTGGACAGTCAGTTTATCAAATCCTTCCACCCTGAATATTAAATGTCATGCCAGCTACCACCGCAACTGTACAACAACTGCCTCCATATATGGTCCGCCCGGAGTCAGCTTATTTTAGAAATTCAACCGAAATTGGTCAGGGGAGTTACCAAGATGACGCTGTATTCATCAATTCTAACCTACATAATGAGTTATCTCGACAGCAGCATGTTGATGTGATAATGGATCACTTCCAACGTCAAATAAAGAATCATACAGACCGTATTGAGAAAATTTTTGTGCAAAAATTTGAAGCGCAAAAGTCTATTTTCAAAGAAATAAACAATGCCGTTGTGTTTAAATCTACCGCATTTATTTCGGTCTGGGCCGCTGCTACCAATCCCTTGAAAATGAACATTGATGTTACTGAAGACTGCTCTGTAATCTTCACACTGACATATTCTGACGGAAGTGATGTCTATTTAGAATTGTACTTCGAACCGTCAGCCACAAAGCCAGTTCAACATAACCTTAATATTTACAAAAATGGCAACCCTGTTTTTTCTTACGCAGGAGAGTTCCTTCAGACACTTAGGCAGTTTTTCTCTAAATTTCAGCCAATTGTGAAAATCCCCGAATAGTTTTTCTGATGCAGTATCCCAAACACCTGATTCCCGATCCAAATTATAAACGCATCGCTTTTGGTGATTGGCTTCATAATTATTACCTAGTAAGAAACACCCCCGATCGAGAGTTGCTTGATGCAGAAACGGGCAAACTGAAAATTACCTATATCGTGCCGCAAAGCAATCATTTGCGCGATTTCTCTACCAATCTGCTAGGCACATTCACACTGAACGATGTGGGATTCTTTCTGAAGGAAGTCGATAAAGAGCGCAAAAATTACTTCAATGCACTGTGGGAAGAAGGGGATTTAGTTGAACCTCCAATATTTCTCATAGACTTTGATTTCAATGAGAATCTGGGATGTTTCTTCCTTTTTATAGGTGATTTGGATGGCCAACAAGTACCCTACCAGATAAATAACGGACCTACATTGAGTGCTACTTGTAGAATTATCCATACTCCAACAAGATGCAATTTTTGGCATTTTTCAATTCGTTGGATGACTGAAATGGGCGATTTGGAATTGCAGAAAGGAACTTGGGTTGAGCGACTTTTGAAGACACAAGTTAAAACACTGATTCACCAAAAAGCACGAGTTGATAAACCAAGTTACGTTCCAGTAGACGAATCCTATTATAGGATATAAGAGGTATTTCAGAGAATCTGCGATCTGATTGATATGTACTGATGTTTCCATAATAAATGGGGAAATGTCTGCAAAGTACGTATCTTATGCCGCCCATCTAATCCTAACACTTCATCCCATGTTCCGATTCTTTACTTTCCTGTCGCTATTTTTTTTCGCCTCCACACTGCTTGCCCAAACGCCGCAAGACATTGTGGTGCCCGTCCAACTCTCTGTCGGGCTTAATCCCCCTGCTGTCTATCTCAACTGGACCAACCCAGCGCCCTCCGATATCATTCTGCGTCGCCGTGTGAAAGGCTCGTCAGGCAACAGCTGGGTGGAGGTGGTAAGCGCCAACAGTACACTCCTGAACGGTCATTTTGATTCTGGCCTGGATGCCACCGAAACGTACGAATACGCAGTAGAGCGAAAAACCGGCAATGTGACGGCCTATGGCTATGCTTTCGCCAATTTTTTCAAGCCCGTTGTCGACGATCGCGGTAAAATTCTGGTGTTCATTGACTCCAGCACCGCAGATCAACTGGGCGCGGATCTGATCACGTTCAAAAACGACCTGCGCGGTGAAGGCTGGCACACGATACCCCATAAAACCGGCCCCTTCACTTCTGTACAATGGGTAAAAAACCAGATCATGACGGCCTATAACGCGGATCCCGGCAATGTTAAAGCCGTACTCCTCATGGGCAACGTCCCTATTCCGTATTCAGGCAGTATGGCCTGGGATACTAAAAGTGATCACGTCGGCGCCTGGCCCAGCGATGCCTTTTATGGTGATGTGGATGGTACCTGGACCGATAACTCGGTAAATATTCCAAACACCGCCCGATTGGCCAACCGGAATGTGCCGGGGGATGGAAAATTTGACCAAAGCACCCTACCCTCTTCGGTTGAGCTCCCGGTTGGGCGACTGGATTTCCGCCGTCTGTCTGCGGCTACTTTTGGCGCAACACCGGTGGAGATACTGCGCAAATATTTGTGGAAAAATCACCTCTGGCGCACCGGACAGTACAAAGTACCCAATCTCGCTTTGGTAGACGACCACCTTGGCTGGTCGGGTGGGGAGGCATTCGCTGCAGATGGTTACCGCAACGCAATTCCGCTCGTGGGAGAAGGAAATGTGATCGCCGGAGCATTTATTAACCCCCAACGTCACTTGCTCAGTTACGGCGCTGGAGCCAACGGGACCTATTCCAGTGCCGATGGGATCGGTACGTCAGACAATTTCGCTACGGACTCCGTTCGGACAGTTTTCGCCAATTTGTATGGTGATTATTTTGGGGATTGGGACTTTGAAACGAACCCGCTTATGCCCGCTTTGCTTGCCTCAAAAGGCATTGTATTGGCGGTCAGTTGGGCCGGGCGGCCCCATTGGATGCAACATGGTCTGGCCTCCGGAGAAACCATTGGTTTCTGTTTGAAAGAAACCCAAAATGCGCAATACAACACGGCTTACGGAGATTCGAACGGCGAAAGTGGAGCGAATATCTCGCTTTTGGGCGACCCTACCTTGCGGGCAAAAATTGTTCCGCCTGTCGGAAATTTGACCGTCGTTTCCAATTGCGACCGGGTCAACCTGCACTGGACGGCCTCGCCCGATCCGGAAGTGTTGGCGTATCTGATCTATCGTTCCTTCAGTCTTGATGGGCCTTATATCAGGGTCACGCCGGATTTGTTGTTTCAAACTTCCTGGGCAGACCTCGCACCTGTGGCGGATACTTTGTTTTACTCCGTTCGCGCAGTGAAATTGGAAGTCACACCCGGCGGTGGAGCGTTTTATAATTCCAGCACAGGCGCACCTAAACCGGTCGTTTTTGTTCCAGGAACCGGACCAACC
This sequence comes from Saprospiraceae bacterium, assembly GCA_030645295.1. GTDB lineage: Bacteria > Bacteroidota > Bacteroidia > Chitinophagales > Saprospiraceae > M3007. The sequence continues at coordinate 12,053 of JAUSMG010000155.1, forward strand.
GCTATCGCACTGGGCGGAGTTTTGAACTGCAATGCTCCTACGCTGACCCTGGGATCCAATTACAGTCCGTCGAATAGTACCCTGCAATGGTACCAGCCTGATGGTCAATTGCTGAATGGTTTTACAGCAACGGAAGGTGGCGTTTACACCGTGGTGGTCACTGCCCCAAATGGTTGTACCACAGCAGCTTACGCGACCGTGTACCTGGATACAATGCTGCCGGAGATTAATCTGCCCGGCAACATTTTCCTGAATTGCATTGCTCCATCCTTTGCCTATACCGTGCCGGATGCACCTTCAGGGGTTCATTATTTTTTCAACGGCGCGGAGGTTTTCCCCGGACAGAATATTCAGATCACAGCTTCATCGACCTTCACGGTGTCCTCTACGATTAACGGGTGTTCGGAAACAAAAAATATCACCGTCTTTGTGGATGCAACGCCGCCCAATGCTCAAATTGGTCACAATGGTTTGGTGTTGGATTGCACACACCCTTCAGTGCAACTGGTTGGGCCTCCGATTAACGCAACTTCATACGCCTGGTCGGTTGATGGAGGTCCATCTTTTTCGCTCCAGCAAAGTGTGGAAGTCAACTTTCCTGGCACTTATTGCCTTACAGTTTCAGGGGTAAATGGATGTACTTCAAGCAGTTGTGTGATTGTAACTACGCAGGGCGGGATGAATCTTTTCGTAAGTTTTTCGTTTGAGGGCGATCCCTGCAATCCGGCAGACAGAACGCTGGTTGCCAATGCCTCCGGGGGGCTTGAACCTTATGAATACCTTTGGTCAATCGGCGGTACAACCCAAAGTGTATTGTTGCCGGATGGTTTTACCGGTATTGTAACCGTAACGGTCACAGATGCTTTTGACTGTATGTCAATAAGCGCGCTCTACGTGGCCCCGGGCCTGGAAGTTCTGGCACTCCTTGACGAAGAATCCTTTCCTGGCGCTGCCGATGGATACATTGATTTGCTGGTGCTGGGCGGACAAGCTCCTTTTACTTTTATTTGGAGCAATGGCAGTACCACAGAGGATATCTCCGGACTCTCAAACGGGGCCTATAGCGTTACGGTGACGGGCAGCAATGGATGCAGTACTGTACTGACTGCACTGCTTATGGCTGTGGGCGTGGAGGACCTTGCGTCCGAATTGGATCTCAAAATTCTGCCAAATCCTGCTTGGGATGAACTGCGCGTTTTTGTAGGAAATAATACCGCTGATGGCATACAACTCTGGCTCACGGATTTGTCCGGACGAAATATCTCTGCTCAATCAGGACATCAGGCAGCCTTTATTTTTGACATTTCACACTTGCCCGGCGGAGTGTATGTTTTGTGGGTGGAGCGCAATGAAAGTCGACAAGCATTTCGGGTAGTGGTGGGGAGCTAGGCATCATATTTTAACCAGCCGGACCTGCTTGCTTACGCCTTTTTCATGCAAAATCTGAAGCAAGTAGGCTCCGGTTGGTAATTTTACCAATCCGTCCCAAACCGTGATCCCGCCAGCATCCGCCTTTTTTTCTACAATGCATTTGCCTGAAAAATCGCTCAAACGCAGCGAAATGTTTTCAGCCTTGAACAGACTTCCATCCGGGAATTCAACCGTTAAAAAATCATGGAACGGCGTGGGCGAAACACGCACAGAAGCTTCATTTTCAACTGCTTCGGTGGCAATTGTCAGGGGAGATAATGCGAAATTCAGCAACGTGATCACCCCGCTTTGTAGCGATACATTGCTGATCACCTGCGGCTGATAACCTGTCCGCTCTGCCCGAAGGGCGTAGAAGCCTGCAGTTCCCGCGCCTGTTTTGTACACCCCATCCGCACCCGTGGTGTCGGCATTGGGCGAATTCAGTACAAAAACCCTGGCATCCACCAGCGGGAAACCCGTTACAGCGTCTGTCACCAGGCCCTCGATCCAGGAAGCGTGGGTATAAGTGGGTTGATAAATAAACAGCCCTTCGTTTTTGGCCGTGGCGAAGACGATGCCTGAGGGCAAATATGGGTCGGCATCCCAGACAAGCGAGGCGCCGAGCGAATCCCATGCGATCTCGATAAGATTGTCAGGCTGTGAGCCATCCACGATGGTCAGCTGCCCCCGATAACTGGGACAAACGAGGAAATCGCCCGGCATAACGCGCACATTGTGGACTTCGCCCAGTGGTTTTACACTTGGGTAATACACGTCGAGCATTCGGATATCATCCAGATTGGACACATCAAAAGCAGCCAGCGGTGCGCCGCTTTTTTCGTCGGTGGTGTACAAGGTTTTACTGTCGTCCGACAAGCCCGTGTTGTGGTTGAAGGCGCCTGGTGTGGGTTGTGTCGCAAGCAGTACCGGGTTGGTTCGGTTGGATATGTCCACTACGCCAAATTGGCCCACATATATCTCGCTCGTCCACATGGTGTCGCCCCGGATAAAGACATCATGGACATAGTTCGCGGCATATTTGCTCACAATGTGCGGATTCCAGGGATCTGCGAGGTCTGCAATGACGACACCGTTGCTGATGCTGGCACCCCCGCAGATGTAGAGATAACCCGCTTCTGCCTGCAAAGCATGGCTTTTCACCACCAGACTGTCAAAGAAGCCATCGCCGCGCCATACTTTCCATTGGATACTGTCGGGCAGGTAATTCAAGTTGACGATCGTAATGCCGCTTTGCGGGGCTTCTGAACCAAAATAAGCGTAACCCGCCCATGTTTTCACTTCGCGCCAGTTGTTCACCAGGCTCGGAACAGCGAATCGCTCCACCGGCTGTGTTGGGTCGTCCAAATCCACAATACTAAGTCCCAAACTGGTGCCAACGAGTGCCCATTCGCCACCAGAATGGTCTACATGGTGCCAGCAACCCGCCAGTTTTACCGGATCATAGGAAAGGTGACCGATGCGCTGAAGGTTCTGAGCGGAAAGGGTAAGTGCCGTGAACAGGGAAAATGAAAGCAGTGAAAATCGTAACATAAATTGCTGAATTTGAATGGGTTCTGGAGATTTGGTTATTGATGTATAAACTTGCCAGAAGCCATTTTCCCTTCCAATTAAGCCAAAGACCGCTCCAAATCCTCGATCAAATCCTCCACATCTTCCACCCCCACACTCAGGCGAATGAGCGAATCCGTCAGTCCAACCTTTAGCCGCGCTTCCCGCGGAATACTGGCATGGGTCATGCTCGCCGGGTGACCAATGAGCGATTCCACTCCGCCCAGGGACTCTGCCAGGGTAAATAATTCAGTGCTGCTCATCACTTTTACGGCGTTCTCCAGGGAGTTGTCTTTCAAATCAAACGACACCATCGCGCCAAACATACGCATCTGCTTTTTGGCAATTTCATGGCCGGGATGGCTGGCAAAACCGGGCCAATAAACCTTCTCCACTTTCGGGTGGGCGGCGAGGAATTGAGCAATGGTAGCGGCGTTTTCGCAGGCACGCTGCACCCGCAAATGCAAGGTCTTGATGCCCCGCAAAATGAGGAAACAATCCTGCGGACCGGGCACTGCGCCACAAGCGTTTTGCAGGAAATGCAGGCGCTGAGCGAGTTCTGCATCTTTCACCACGAGGCAGCCATGTACCACATCTGAGTGGCCCCCAATGTATTTGGTAGCCGAGTGCAGCACAATATCTGCGCCCAGATCAAGCGGATTCTGGAGGTACGGCGAAGCGAAAGTATTGTCCACACAAGTCATGATACCATGCTTGCGGGCGATGGCGCACACTGCCGCGATGTCCACAATATTGAGCATCGGGTTGGTGGGGGTTTCGATCCAGATCAGTTTGGTGGCAGGGGTAATTTCGCGCTCCACATTGGCCGCCGTGTACATGTCAATAAAACGGCTTTTCAGGCCCCATTGTCCCCATACACGCACCATTTGACGGTAAGAGCCGCCGTATAAATCGTTGACCGCCAGCACCTCATCTCCAGAGGAAAGTAATTTCATTACAGCATCCTGCGCGGCTAAGCCTGAGGAAAAACAAATGGCGTCCGTGCCGTTTTCAAGCGCGGCAAGGTTTTTTTCCAACACTGAACGGGTTGGATTTTGGGTGCGGGCGTATTCGTAGCCCTTGTGTTCACCGGGTGCGGTTTGGGCGTACGTGGACGTCTGAAAAATGGGCGTCATTACGGCTCCGGTACTGGGATCTGGCTCGATGCCGGCGTGGATTGCTTTTGTAGCGAACTTCATGTTATGGTTTGAATTGCTTTAAGTTGCTGATGAGAGGGGATGGGCCACCTATTGAACGGATGAGACACGAATTTGCACAGATAAGCTTAAGTAAAAGAATCTGTGAAAATCCGTGTCTCATCCGTTCAATCCGTGGCCGATCCCCTCAAATATTACGGGAACAACACGTGCGTGACACGCAACCTCCTCGAGGCCTGCACCACTTGCGGCGTCGAGAATTTTATTTTTTCATCTACAGCCGCAGTGTATGGAACACCTAAAGAATTGCCAGCAACCGAAGCCACTCCCACATTGCCAATCAACCCTTACGGACGCTCCAAGCTCATGGTGGAAAGTATTTTGGCGGACGTCGCCGCCACCGGAAAGCTGCGCTATATCGCGTTGCGCTACTTCAACGTCGCCGGTGCCGATCCCGATGGCAGCCTCGGCCAGGCCACGCCAGAAGCCACGCACCTGATTAAGGTCGCCTGCGAAGTCGCCTGTGGCAAACGCAGCCACATCGATGTTTTTGGCAGCGACTATCCCACCCCCGACGGTACCTGTGTCCGCGATTACATCCACGTTATGGACTTGGGTCGGGCACACATTCTGGCTCTGGAGCATTTGTTGAAGGGGGGGGCATCCGAAATCATGAACTGCGGCTACGGTCACGGCTTCAGTGTTAGCGAAGTGCTTCGCAGCGTCATGAAGGTCAGCGGAAAAACGCTCGACATCCGCATGACATCAAGACGTGCCGGCGACCCCGCCGCCCTCACTGCCGATGCCACCCGCCTGCGCACGCTGCTGCATTGGACACCGCAACTCGACAACCTCGACACCATCTGCAAAACCGCCTACGACTGGGAAGTCAAATGGCAGTCCCCCACCCCATAACCCCCCTCCCCAAAGCACCCGGTGCTTTTACCCCCTGGTCTTTCCTGTTCAAAACTGTACAGTTATCGACACCTACTGTCCAATTTCTTAACAGTTGGCAGCACCATCTCCCATAAAATG
>JAUSMG010000231.1 GCA_030645295.1 Saprospiraceae bacterium
TTCTCACGGGCCTTGTGCTGTCCACCGGGCCGCTCAGTGTTCCGGTCTTTTTGTCCTACGGCCTGCTCAAGGGTGCCTTCCTCGCGACGGAAGCGGCCAGTTCGCTGTTCATCTACCTCAGCAAGGTCGTGACTTTTCATGAATTCGGCGCGCTGCCCGCCGAGGTGCTGCTGCAGGGCCTGATCGTGGGCGCCTCGCTGATGGCCGGCACCTTCGCGGGGAAGGCGCTGGTGCTGCGGATGAGCGCGAGCACCTTTGCGCATCTGCTGGACGCGCTGTTGTTGGTGTCGGGCCTGGCTCTGCTCTGGACGGCGCTGTACCGGCCTTAGAGGCGGTCTGGGCTGGATTTATAAGCCAAATCGCTCTTCAGGCTTTATCCCTCGGTCGCTAGTAGCTATAAAAACTATAGCTATTCAACCTTTACCCGATGCTGTGACTCAACTCTTTGAATTCACTGAATCTTCCGAAGTGATTGGCGGGCAAAAGAATAACGTCACTTCGCGGTCTGAGTCAGAAACATCCTACCATCCGGTACACAGTCGTAGGAAAAAATGGTGGCATCCCAATCCCCTTCGCCTACGGACCAAAAACGAGATCGCCGTTCATGAAGTCCGGCAACGAAGACTTCCATCTGGAGAGGGGCGTTAAAAAACACGCCGGCAACCTCAGTTGCTTCCACTGCCGTTTTGTAGATGATCCTCTTGGCTACTTTCATCTCGTCGCCGGATTTCTGTATATCAGCAAGATCTACCATTTCTCCAGAAAAGAAAACGTTGAAAATATATTCGTCGACGATTGGAACACCATCTACTGGCATCCCCACGTGCATGGCATTGTTCATTACCACCATGGGAAGGATCGTGAATTCCTCATTGAGTTGTATCCCCAGGGCCATCATTTTTTCGGCAAAGAGTTTTTTGTGTCGCTGCACCGAATCTGCTTTTCGTCGTATCTGAGCGACCGCATCAGTGATGATCTGCCTATGGCGCGCGTATTGCTTTGCTTCTGTAGGAGTAACTGCGCATTTGGCCTCTCCAAGAATGACGAGATTGCCAATTACGATAACCAGGTCAATTTCTTCCGGTCTATCCTCGGGTGGTCTGAGTACAAAATCGTGATCTAAAACCACCGACGAAGAAAGCAAGGCCGAGTCCTTTATGTCATCTTTGATTGCCCCACGAATGTGTTTCTCGAACGCCTTGCCACGGATCCCCATGTCCACCCCTAATTGACGGATCCATATGTCGACGATACGTCGCAGATTGGGGCCTTCTGTGGCCGCGAACATCGGAGCTAAATTTTCTTCGTTAACTGGAACAAGTGGCTGAGCCCACAACTCCTGACCAGTCTCGCCACGGAAGGTGAGGAATTTGAGTATCGCCTTTGCCTGTTCAAAACTGACATTTGTGCCATCGCTGATGGCCCGCATCAGTGGTCGTGTCTGAAGAATCGGGGCGTGACGTGGGAGCCAAGTGCTGGGCTCGTCGTTGCCGAGCACACCATCATGTTTTATCTGTGACGCAATGATGTTTGCACAGCGAACTACAACGGTCCAAGCATTCAGAACATCTCTCAATGTGCTACCCGCTAGCAAGTCCCGTTTTTCCCCAAATATTTCGGCGTAGTACAGTTCCCTTGCCAAGGCCGCTGAAGCAATGAGTTCCTTGCCATTTTCTGTGGGTGCACCGACGGAGCAAAGTTTGATAATTTGTTTGCGCTCCACCTTTGTAACGTCCATCACATCGCGAATACCCATTCTCGCGTGCATGATGTCCAGGTCCACATGCTTTGCGTGCTCTTTCGCGTAACCCAAAAACTGGAGATTCAGGTTGTCATATCGTCCGCGGCTTGCCGCTCGAAGGCGGACCCAAAACAGGTCAATTGGTTTGAAAACCATGCCTTCTTCAGTTTCCACAATTCGATAGCCATTCCAGACGCAGTCATCCCAGAGGCCTTCCAGTGCCGTGTATAGCCCGCCGAGGTTGAAATCAATCTGGAATCCGTTCCAGTCAAGGTCGGCAAGCTTAACCTGACCTGAGAAGGGCCCTCCGTTATTGAGAATGACGCCAATGGAAACTTGAGCACCGTCCACTATGGAGGTGACGATCTCATCTGGACTAAAGTTCTCTCCAATTGCGAGTGGTATTTTGATCGACACCAAGTCAGTCACCAGGACTTCAGAACCGTTGGAACCGACTTCTTCAAATTGCTTGTGGATTTTCTCTTTCAGCGCCCAAAAATCGTGGTTTGTAATTGCCAAGAAAGTTCTGATTTTCGTGGTGTAATTCAATTCTTTCGCCATAGTCACTCGCAGAGCTTTTCTGATTGCTGCCGCTTTGGAATGCACCAGACATCCCGCTTTGTACAAGTCTTGATCTTCTTGATCGTCGGAGAGTTCTTTGAATGCTTTGGTCCAGTTGTCCAGCTTGAATGTCCTACGGAGCGGTTCTGTAACTTCTTCGCGTTGAACCGCAGTTAAAAATGCCCCCATTACCGCGCCCCGAGTTGTATGAATCGATGGCCCATGTTCTTCCCCCCTGAGATTCCAGCTAGCACCTTTCTTCAGTGAGGCTGGGTAGTTGTGAACCGTTTGGTGATGGCAGAGACCTTACATATTCCGCCGGTACTGCCCACCCACCTCGAACAGCGCGTGGGTGATCTGGCCCAGTGAGCAGACGCGTACCGCGTCCATCAGCACCTCAAACACGTTGTCATTGGCAATCACCGCCTGCTGCAGCCGCTTG
>JAUSMG010000162.1 GCA_030645295.1 Saprospiraceae bacterium
AAAGAGAAAAATGAGCAGTTTACGCAAATGATTGTGTCGGTCTTGCCGCTTTAATTTGGATGAAACAGGCCACTCATTCTACTGTCCTTTCTTTCCTGAATTTCGACACGTAAACCATGCCTCCTACACTAACGAAGAACAGGGCAATGGAAATGATCTCCGCCTGGGTAAGTTGGAAGCCCATTACATCGTGTACCACGTTTACCCGGATTTTTTCAATGATAAAACGTTCAATTGCGATTAGTCCGAGGTAGATAAAAAAGATCATGCCTTCGGCTTTAAACCGCTTGCGCAAGGCCCACAAAATCCCGAAGACCATACTCATCATGATCACTTCGTAGAAGGGCGTGGGAAACACAGGTTCCGCCAATTGCTTGCAATAATCGAAGGTGCAGCCCTCGATCGGGATCTCTTCATTAAGCACATTGTGCGGGTAACGGTAAGCCCAAATCCAATCGGGTAAAAATGACATCCAATCGGGCTTGGGGGCCGTGTTGGTGATGCCCCAGTCCCCATCGCCAGAGAGTTGACAACCAATCCGACCAAAACCATAACCGGCTGTAAGTGCAGGTGCTACGGCATCTGCGGTAGGCCAGAAAGGAATTTTGTGCCGCCACATAAACCAGACCACCATCACAAAACCCATAACCAGGCCGCCAAAAAACGCAAGTCCGCCGCCCGAGGTCAGCGCGCCGATGGGATCCTCTAAAAACGATTCCCAATTGTCAAAAAGGTCAAAAACTTTTGCACCGAGAATACCGCCGATGGCAGCCATTACGGTCATTTCACTCAATCGATCGTGCGGATACAGTTTCCGCTCGACCGTAACTGGAGGGTTTTTACTTCGACGCTTGCCGTCCCACCAGGTAATACCTGCCAACACTGCGGCACCGAGAATTCCCGCTATCCAGTCCAATTTTGCCGAAAGGATCACAGACGCCGGGTCCTGTCGAAATTCACTGTAATGCTGGTAAGCATAAAACCCCTTCCCGGCGATCAAAAGACCAGCCAGGGCGTTTGCAAAGATCTCCCCTGCCGTAGCAGGAAGCCCTTCAGTGAACGATACCGACACCGGTTGATAAAAACCCTCACGAGCCTTACGCCGAAGTTCAATGTTAAACACGAGCGCGCTCACTAAAAACGAAAGCGCAAGTACAAAACCGAAGGTTTTAAAAATAGAAAGCCAGTTGTCGGGCGCCGTGCCGAGCAGATCGTGGAAGAGGTAGGAAAGGTCTGGGTACATTATTTGGACGTTGGACTATTGGACGTTGGACTATTGGATGTTGGACTATTGGACGTTGGACTATTGGATGTTGGACTATTGGATGTTGGACTGTGGATGTTGGACTGGTAGACGTTGGATTTTAGGCTGTAGACGTTAGACTATTGGACAATAGATCATGTCCAATAGTCCAAAAATCCAACGTCTACCAGTCCATTAGTCCAACGTCCAAATTCTAAAAATCACTTCTTCTTTGCTTTTGCAGGTTTGGTTTCGCTGGGGATTGACGACATCAGGCCACCCACTGAATCCTGCACGTATTGGCCCCAGGTAAGGTTATTGCCACCGGCTTTGTGTGCCAGCGCTTTTTCTATGGTCATTTTGGCAGCTGTTTCGACCACCCATTCGAAGTTTTCTTCGCCCACCGAATTGATGTCAGCATCAGGCGCCGGATTGCAAAAATCAATGGCATAAGGAATGCCATCGCGGATGGCAAATTCTACCGTGTTGAAGTCGTAGCCCAGATAGTGGTTGATGCGCAACACGAGGTCATGCATTTGTTGTTGGAGTTCTTTACTCACCTTGTGGTCAGCCACATAGCGGAGGTGGTGTGGATTTCGCGGCTCATAGTCCATGATGCGCACATACTTGCCACCAAGACAATAGCAACGAAAATAAGCATCAAACTCAATGGCCTCTTGCAGCATCATTACGAGCGTATTGGTCTCGTTGTAATCGCGGAAAAACTCATCGAAATTATCCACTTTATAGACACTTTTCCAGCCGCCTCCGGAGTGAGGTTTCATGAAAAGCGGGAAGCCGCCAAGGTATTCGATCATGTTGTCCCATTCGAGCGGGTATTTCATGTTGCGAAAACTCTGTGCCGAGGTATCCGGCGGCATTTCTTTGGAGGGCAGGAGAATGGTTTTTGGTACCGGAACACCAATTTTGGTGCTCAGGCAGTTGTTGAAAAACTTTTCATCTGCACTCCACCAAAAAGGGTTGTTCAACACCGCTGTGCCATTGAGCGCAGCGTTTTTCACATACGCGCGGTAAAAAGGCACGTCCTGGCTGATCCGGTCGATCATAACCGCGTAGGGAGTAGGATTGCCCTGCATCAACTCGTCCACATGGGTAGGCTCAGCAGATACCCCCTTGACGTTTTTAGAATTGACCCGCGCCACGAAGGCTTCGGGAAATGAGGTCTCTTTGCCGTGTAGGATTCCGATTTTTTTCATGAATGCTGTTTAAGCCACCATAGTCCCGAGAACTCGGGACGAAGGCGGGTCATTTTCGATTGTTTACCCGCCATAGCCCTTTAGGGCGAAGGAGGGTTATGCTTGATTGGTTACAATCTAAGATTGATTCGAGTTTGAGTCGAGCCCGCCTACGCCCCGCCTGCCAAGACTTGGCGGGCGGGAAGGGCTTCGGCCGTAAATAAGTTGAATGCCCCGAGCCCGCCTACGCCAAGGCTTCGGCGGACAAGCCGTAAAACTACTCAAAGTGACAAAACCAGCAATTGAAATTTATTTCCTCGAGCAGATCGCGCTATTACTGCTCCAGCAGCTGCTCCGTGTGGTTTTCAGTATCCACTTTTGAGATCACTCGTGCAATTTTTCCCACTTCGTCGATCACAAATGTGGTGCGCATTATACCCATGTAGGCCCTGCCCATAAATTTCTTTTCGCCCCATACACCATAAGCCTCGGCCACGGCATGATCTTCATCGGCCAGCAAATTGAACGGCAGATTGTATTTGTCCTGGAATTTGACGTGTTTTTTCACGGAATCGGGACTCACGCCCAGAATTTCATACCCCTGTGCCTGAAAACGTGGATAGCCGTCACGCAAACTGCAGGATTCTGCGGTGCAGCCTGGCGTGTCGTCTTTTGGGTAAAAATAGAGCACAAGCTTTTTGCCTTTATAATCGGCGAGATTTACGGTTTGACCCTTTTCGTTCAGGGCGGAAAATGCTGGGGCGAGATCGCCTTCTTTTAGGTGGGACATGTTATTGAAATGTGGCCAATGTGAAGAAATGTGATCAATGTGAATAATGTGGCCAATGTGAAGAAATGTGGAAGTTTTGGGAAACGGGTTTGGGTGGTTTTTGTTTAGAACATTGAGCCGTAATATTGAATGGGGTACAGATCATAATCCATACTACTGGACATTTTGACATTAGATTTGCACTCTGATAATTTGAAAATCAAGCACTTGCTGAATCGTATCTAACGTCCAGTGTCAAAATGTCCAGTTTTCTGTCGTAATATACCTATCGTCAATTGGCGCGCCTTCCTTTCCACTGGTATTTTTTCATAAAAATACTTGCGGTCCCAACAAGCGGGATGTAAGCCGTGTGCATAAAAAACGAAGGCCAGAACCAGCGCAATAAATCCTTTCGATTGAAGAATCGACACATTTCTGAAAGGAAAACATAATCGAAAAAGGCTTTGACCGCGATTTGAAATAGAAAGATCCAAAGGATAATGTAGGCTTTGTCTGTCCATAGATAGAAAAATATAAAAGCCAGATTAATCCAGATACTCCAGCAAAAAAGAAAAACGGTCAACAAGGACAAACGAAGGGGCCAATTGGGAAGCGCCGCGTTTTTGGTGCCCCAGCGCAACCTTTGTTGCCAAAAGGAATGGAGCCCGGGCGCTGCTTCCGTTAATACCGTTGCGTCACTGTTTTTTAGAAAGGCGATACTGCCGGGCCAGCGCTTTGCTACTTTTTGCACCAAAAACATATCGTCGCCAGAAGCCAGATGCTCGTTGCCGGCGTAGCCGTTTACCGCTTCAAAAGCCTCTTTTCGGTAGGCAAGATTTGCGCCGTTGGCCATTTGGTGCCAGCCCAATGGGTAGCCCGCGCCAGTAATGCCCATTAATCCCAAAAAGTCCAGTGACTGGAAACGCTGCAGCAGGTTATTTTCATGGTGAAATACAACGGGTCCGCAAACCATTTTGATTGGAGCATTTTCAAAAGCATACGCTATGTGCCGCAGCCAATCTTTTGGGACAATACAATCCGCATCGGTGGTCACGATGATCTCCCCTTTTGCCCGGGCTACGCCGAGTTGAATGGCTTTTTTCTTGTTGGGTTGGAACCTGGCTTCTGGCGGGAGCTGGTCGGCGAGGCGGATGCAGGAGATGGAACTTCCCGATCCCGATTTTTTCGGGATTAAACTTTCGGAAAGTTGTTGCACGATCTCGGCAGTTTTATCTTCTGAAAAATCATCTAACACGATGACTTCCAAAAGATTGTGTGGATAACTCCCACCCAATACAGACCGAAGACAGGCCTCCATATTTCCTGCTTCGTTGCGGGCAGGGATGAGCACAGTGATGGAGGTTTTTTCATCAAAGTCTTTCTGAAATCTTACTGTTGGCAATGCTTTCCAGCCCCGACGATAAACGATTAGCAAGTAACCGTAAGTGATGGAAAACATAATGGAAAGCGTCATCATTAGCGTATTCACAAACTTGGCGCCTTCAAAAATTCATCCAAATAGTTGTTGGGGTGTATCGTTTGAAAAGAAGCCTCTGGATAGGCATTCAAAAAAGTCTTGGGGGCGCGAGCGTCTTTGGTTGTGCTCCACTTGAATTCATATGCGAAGATCTTTCCGTCGTATTCTTCAAGGTAGTCGAGCATAAAATCATATTTTACGATTGTAACCGCAAAAAAACATAATTTATTTCGATTACAATCGTAAAATTCAAGCTTTTTCAAAATTATCTCACCACAAACGTCTTCTTTTCCACACCCACTCCCGTGATTGTGATCGATTTCCAGCCTTTTGGCAATTTAGTTTTCAACTGTACAATACCATTCGGTGTAATGTCCAGCCCCCCAAAACCCATCATCGTGGCCTGCAAAAAACCGCCCGCGCCCGTAGCAAAGTACGGATTGGTGCCGCCCGCGGTCTCCGCCAAAACGCCAAACGGCGGTACTTCATTCGGCTTGTAACTGCTCACCCAAAGTCCGTAGGCGCGCTCGGCATCGCCCGCCCGCGCGGCGGAAACAGTTAAGATGGCATTGCCCATGGCCGGACCGTCTTTGGCCATGCGGGGCTCGTAATAGTCGAGATCTTTTTTGATCTGGGCGGGATCTGTAATGACTTTAAGCGGGTAGGCCAGGAGATTTACATCGGCCTGCTTGATCGTTTGGCCCCTGTAGGTGGCATTTTCACGGGTGGTGCCATCCGGGAATTTGAGGATCGGAATATTCTCCGCCACATGTGCCCAATCCGGATTCGGGTCAAGCCCCAATGCGAGCGCAGCATCAGTAGCGTTGCCCAAAACGGTTTTCGCCATGCCGTTGGTGAAGGCATTGTTGTCGATGTTTTCCTCCCATTCGTTGGCGCCGATCACGTTTATGATGTCGTACTTGCCCGGACCATTTCGTTCCACCCGGCTTGCCCAGAAATCGGCGATCTCTTTCAGCATTGGCCAGCCACGATCACGGAGCCAGGTTTTGTCTTTCGTTACCAGGTAATATTGCCAGGCCGCCCAGCCCACACAACCGGTAATATGGTGCTGAAATGGCCCGGTGAGCGCCCAAACAGGGGTTTCCTCTTGTCCGGTGGTCGTGCTTTCCCAAGGATACATAGCGCCTTGATAACCATGGGAGAAAGCATTTTGCTTGGCTTCGTCCAATAGTTGGAAACGGAATTCGAGGAAGGATCTGGCAATTTCCGGATGCAGCAAAAGCATGGGCGGGTACATCCAAAGTTCGGTGTCCCAAAAAACGTGGCCATTATACCCTAACCCACTTAAGCCCATAGGCGAAAGACTGAGCGCCGTGCCTTCCCGGCCAAAAGAATAGAGGTGATACATCGCAGAATGTACATCCCGGGTGGCGTCAACATCGCCTTCTATGGTGATATCGGAGGACCAGAGCTTGTCCCAAGCTTCGTTGTGGCGTTTCAGCAGGCGTTCGCTGCGTTCCAGTGCGGCAAAAATGGTGAGGCGTTCGGCTTCATTGTGTGCATCCATGGTGTGTGCAGTGCTGATGAGCGTACCAACGACTGCAAATTTGTAGGTCTCTCCGGCCTTCAGTTTTTTGTGGAATTTCAACAAGTGCATGTTGTAATCCCAGTCTTCATGGATGAGATCAGGCTCTGAGCCGTGCGGCTCTTCAAAAATAAAACTGCTCGAAGCGGCCACGGTGTATTTTCCCGAAGGGCTTTTCCCGACTGAAGTAAGGAGGGGAATGAGTACGTGCGGACGGTCAATTTCAGCATATAAATTGCGCACATCCTGCAACATTTCGGGAGCCTCAATGACTGCCATCGGGGTGATGGTCACGTCTTTTTTGGCCTTGATCTCTATGATACTCAATGCAGAATAGGGCAGATGCCGCAGGGCCATCAAGGTGTGGTTCACGCGGATCTTATCGCCAACGTCATAACTTGTGGTGAGCTGGGCATGACGCATATCCAGCACTTGCTTGTAGCCGGAAATGTCGGCCCGACCAATGCGTCGACCGTCTACATCCAGGTTCATGTTCATAAAATTGAAGCCTTTGAGGATGTTGCTCACCCGTCCGCGACCATAGTTGTCATATGCCCCATTGAGCACTACATCTTTGATCCTCATGGGTTCCGGAGAGGAAACAAGTCCGATCATGCCATTGGCGACGGTGATTCCGTAATAATTGGCGGGGTCAATTTTGTCGGCCACAATGTGCCAGGCATCGATGGGTGATTTACTTGTTGCGACTGCTTGACTATTGATCCTCTGTATGGAGCAACATAAAAGGCAAAGCAGGAGTGGACAGACAGGCATTTTTTTCATGGAAAGGTTGTGCTTAAAGTGAGTGCGGAATTTCAGGGGCGAAAAATAGTCAAGCTATCGGAAAGCCCATTTTTTAAAAAGAAAAGCGATGGTTACAAATCGAGCAAGTCTGGCGTAATAAGTGGCGCTACCTTTGCCTGAATAAATCTATTTGACCACATTTCCCAATTATGGATTTCGCTTACCTCCTCAACATACTGCTTCGCCGCAAAGGACTCATTCTGGGGGTTATGGCTGCGGCAGCTCTGGGCACGTTTTATTTCATCGGACAAAAACCAGAGCGTTTCAAATCGAGCGTCGTGTTGGCCACGGGCATTGTCAATTACAAGGGCATCAAATCGGACAATTCCGATGCTTTTGTGCAGCAATACCAGGTGGACAATGCGTTTTCTAACCTACTGGAATTTGCCCAATCCCGCACGGCCATCAAGTTGGTTACCATAGAGATGCTTCAACACGATTTGGCGGCCGAGTTTGGAAAAGGCACTGAAAAACCTTTCCGGCAGGCCAATCTAGGCTTGTCCAATTTTTCGGAAGAAGAAAAAAAATCGCTGTATGCCGATCTTCAGAAGATAAAGCTCGACAGCCTTGAAGACCCATCGTTTAGTCCACAGTTCGATTTTTTGCTGGATAAAATTGCCCGTGCCTATGGCTACGACAACGATGCCATTCTTCGCAGTCTTTCTGTTAAAAGGAAGGCTCAGACGGACTATCTCGACATCGGGATCACGACCGAAATTCCGGCGCTGTCCCAGCATTTGGCGAATTCCTATTCCACCCGCTTTTTGACCTATTATTTCAATCTTTTGGTGCGCGATAAGCGTCAAAACCTGGAATCATACACCAAATTGGCCAACGAAAAAAAGGCTTTGGTGGATTCTATCAGTAACCTCAAGTTTGAATATTTGAAAGAAAAAGGCCTGCCCGCGCTGGGCAAGCAAAGCGAGGAACTGGTGGGGCAGATCACAAAACTGGAATTTGAGCGGCAACGCGCCGCCGCCAGAAAAATGTCCGCCGCCGAATCGGTAACGCGCATCAAAAAATACGAGGGCGACCGCGAATCCCGCGATGCCCGGGAGATACAAAGCCGTCTGCTGGAAAAAAACAATACCGCCGAACAGATGGAGCGTGTGCGCGAACTCACCCGCCGCAATGCGGAGGCAGGCGGGAAAGACGCCGACCTGGCAGAAGAACTATCCGCCGCTAAATCCGAACTGGACGATGCCATGCGCTCCTCCGCCCGTTCTCAAGGCCGTCCCCGCAACGAAGAAGGAAAAAAAACCAAGGAGGACCTGTACAAAGACCGGATAGACCAGGATCTTGACCGCATTGAAGCAGAGGAAAGTTACAAGCGCACCAACAGTGAGATCTATTCGCTGAAGAATAAGCTCAGCAGCATGGTGGTGAGCGACGAAATATTTTCCAGGCTCCAGGCGGAACAGGACAATGCACAGCTGGAGTTTGACAAAATTTATGACGAGTTTATCAAAGCCAAACTCGTGCTGGAAAATGCCGAGAACCCGCTTTCCATTGTTCAGTTTGCACAATTACCGGAATGGCCTGAGCCAGATCGCCGGACTCTGATCAGTATTTTTGCAGCCATCGTGGCGGGTACTTTGACCGCCATTGCATTGTTTGGACTGGCTTATATGGACAATACCATTCAGTCGCCCGACCTGTTCAAAAAATACACCGCCGGGCTTCCTTTGCTGGCTACGATACCGGCCGTGCCAGTCAAAGGCTTCGATCTGGAACGCATTTTTTCGGCCAAAAACCAGGATGCTGCCTACACCTCATTCCGTGAAAGTTTGCGCAAACTCCGGGGGCAATTGCTGGCCCTGGGCGCTGGTAACATCCTGATCGTCAGCCCAAAAACCAGGGAAGGAAAAACGTTCACCATGCTTTCTCTGGCGCATTCTCTGGCGTTCAACAACAAGCGGGTGCTGATGCTCGACACCAATTTCAAAGCACCACTCCCCGAGAGCTTCACCGACCAACCCAGCGCGAATAAAGCCATTCTGAACAAAGCGCTTCAGGACCACGGACTGGCTGAAGTATTCCAGCTAAAAAGCCAAACGGCAAAAAAAAGCGAAGCTCAACTGGTTGACATTCTGGGCAATACAGGCATTGCAAAGTCGCCCGCCGAATTGCTTGAGCCAGCGCAATTCAAGGCCTTTCTCGCAGAGCTGCACCAGCATTACGACTTCGTTTTGATGGAAG
>JAUSMG010000165.1 GCA_030645295.1 Saprospiraceae bacterium
GATTTGTTCCAAGGGAAAACCGTGCTCGTGACGGGCGGCGGAAGTGGTATTGGCTTTGCCATTTCAAAGCAATTTTTGGAATGCGGCGCGGAGGTTTTTATCTGCTCCCGCAAAGCTGAACGCATCGAAAAGGCCGTACAGGACTTGAGCCAATTTGGTAAAGTGCTTGGCCTGCCGATCGATATCCGCGAACCGGAACAGGTTGCAAAAATGGTTGATTTCATCACTGCTCATGCGGGGAAACTGGATATTTTGGTCAACAATGCCGGAGGGCAATTCCCAAGTCCTGCGGCCGACATTACAACAAAAGGCTGGCAGGCCGTGGTGAATACCAATCTGAACGGCACCTGGTTTGTAACACAAGCCATGGCCAACGGCTTCTTTTTTCCGCAAAACCACGGGGTGGTTCTGAACATTGTTGTGAACAATTATCGGGGATTTCCGGGCATGGCCCACACGGGTGCTGCGCGGGCCGGGGTGATGAATCTTACCAAATCACTCGCCGTGGAATGGGCTTCGCGGGGCATCCGGCTGAATTGCATTGCCCCGGGTATTATCCAGAGCAGCGGTCTCGAAAACTACCCGCCGGAACTCGTAGCCGACGTGGCCCGTACCATCCCCATGAAACGCCTGGGAACGGTGGATGAAGTGGCGGCACTTACGCTTTTTCTTGCCAGTCCGGCAGCAGCATATATGACCGGCGATACGATCTACATAGATGGCGGAGCCCGGCTTTGGGGGGATATCTGGGTGTAGGGCGAAATTCATTTCGCCTTATTTTGGCGAAATGGGACGAAATGAATTTCGTCCTACATAATACAAAAGCCCTCCCAACACCGCCACTTGAATCGGCGAAATGCCCACTGGCATTACCCATACGGGCTTGATAAATTCTATCATAAAACGCCACACGAGATAGCCCACCATAAAAATCTGGAATCGCATGCCATTGGGCAAGGCGCATTTTTTTTCTTTTTGAAAAATGAATAAAGCGAGTCCGGAAAGAAAAGCTACTTCATACAAATTGACTGGATGGCGTGGTATACCGTCGCCAAAATCAATGGCCCATGGAAGACCTGAGGGATTACCATGTGTACCATCTGTAAGCCCTGCCAAATGGCAACCGATACGACCGATGGCAAGTGCAACCATCAATGGATAAGTCATCAAGTCGCCGGAGGAAGTGTTGACCCCAATGATTTTTTTGGTCCATTCCACCCCGATGAGGCCGCCCAATAGTCCTCCGACAATAGTTTTATTGCCCAACCAGATTTGCCAGTTGAGATCGGCGAGGTAGGCAGGATTTTCCAAAATGCCCAGCAAATGGCTCCCCAGGAGTGCCCCCGCAGCAGCCCCGAAAAAAATCCACATACGCCCCTCGTCGCTGATAAGATCTTGATTACGAGCACGTTGCCACACATATAATCGGTAGCCGATGGTATAAGCCAGCATTTCGAACAGGAGATGGGCGGGAATATGCGCGGCGCCTATCTGGATTTCGAGTGGGTAGTGCATAGGGCCATTTCAAAGGGTCAGGCATCCAATAACGCCATGTGTCCGAGGCAAGATCCAAAACCTATCACCCCCATGATAATGCCTCCGATAAGCAGCGCGCCGCCCAATTGCTTTTTGTCTTCCGTGAAAACCAGCACAAAGCCGATGAGCATATTCAAGCCTACTTGCGCCAGAATGAGGAAGGCATCTATGGCCAAGACGCTCATTCCTGCTTCAGGCCCACTGGCCATCGCAAGGCTTGAGAGCAACATGTAGGTGACCATAATACCGAAGTTGATGAGCACAACTTTGCCCAAAGGCATTTTGGACCTTGGAGGGTTGGGGCTTGGGTCAATTTGATCGAATGGTTCGTCTTGCATAATAGGGTCAATTTGTATAAATATGGTCAATCTGCAAACTGATAGTCTCACTCAAAGTGAGACTATCAGTTTCAAATCCTAAAATATGGTCAATGTGAACCGCCAATACGGATCTGCGATATAATGATCGCACAGACTCCTAAACCAATAAGCGGCACAACCAATGCTGAAAGAAAAAAAGCATGACTTAAAGCCCTCTTGCTCCTATACGAGAAAAAAAATCCCGCCAGGATATTGAGCCCGATGAGCGCCCAAAAGTATTGGAAAAAGAAATCGGGATATAGAACAAAGCAAAGTCCAAACACCAACAAATTCACACCGAGCACCCAAGGGTTAGGATTTTTCATGTTGCAAAAGATGGGTTTCAAGTTTAATTTGCAGTGCAGCTTGAAGTCGGGCCCCGAATATCTAGTGGTGAACCAACTTAGTCTCTGAAAAAAATAGTGGCTGCTTTTAGCCCCTTATTGCGTTGTTTGTCGGTAATAATGTACCCGCATTGCGCCCTCCAAACGCCTTATCAGGTGCAAAAATCATCTCACCCTTTTTTCAGGAACTAAGTTGGTTCACCACTAGAGACTTTTTTCAAAACATCGGGACTTCCTCCCCGCGCAATTTTTCCAGATTAGCCCGCTTCAGCGGATCCCGATAGAACAGGTTCATCGTTTCAAAAGGAATAATTTTTTTGTCCTCCAGACTTACAATATGCACACAAGATTTTTTGATAGAGCGCACGTCAAAATCATAGGCATCAATAAAACGCATAATGATAATACGGAACAGGTTTTCGTAGCCCAGATTGGGTGCGTTCACCTGCGGCAGACAGCACATAAGGCTCTGATTCAATTCATTGGTGGCGCATTCTCCCGAATTCCCCGTGCTGAACAATTGCACCATGTGCTGGTGCAGTCGCTCATCTTGTTCGTAAACAATGGTATTGCGCGAATTGTCAAGAATGTCCTGCGGATTGATGAAGCGCGTGAGCGGAAAAACTTGTCCGTCGATTTTAAGGGCGTACGCCATAGCCAGTGCATCAGGATTGCAGGGCACCGGAATGATGTCTTCGGGTTGAAAAACCGGGGCCTGCCGCAGGATTTCCTTCCGGACTTCGGTAAGGGTAATACGGTCGGTAGCGGGATCGAACCCATCGGTGCGACCCGCGACCTGGGTAGGCTGGAAAGTCACCCCGCGCACACATTTTTGCTGCAAAGCGAATTCGAGGATCTTGCCAATATCTCCTTCGTTAAGGCCCTTTTGCAAGGTCATGACCAGGGTGGTAGAAAGGTTAACCCGGTTTAAATTTTCCAGGGCTTTCATTTTCGTATTCAGCAGATTCTCTCCCCGCAAGCTTTCCAAAACATGGGAATTAAAGGAGTCAAATTGCAGATAAACCTCAAAATCTGGCGCATAGCTGGCCAGGCGTTCCGCAAATCCCGGGTCTTTGGCGATGCGTATGCCATTGGTATTCACCATCAAATGACGGATGGGCTTTGTCTTCGCAATATCAAGAATATCAAAGAATTGCGGGTGTATCGTGGGCTCGCCGCCGCTGATTTGAACGACATCGGGTTCGCCTTCATTGGCCACCACCAGGTCGAGCATCATTTCAATTTCCTCCAAAGTCCGGTGTCGACCATGGTGCGGACTCGACTCAGCATAACACGTCGGACAAGCCAGGTTGCAGCGGTCGGTCACTTCCACGATGGTCAGGCAGGAGTGTTGTTCATGGTCGGGACAAAGTCCACAATCGTAGGGACAACCGTAGTGCGTATGGGTGTTGAACCGGCGCGGCATTTCGCTGCGTTTGGCGTAATTGCGGGTAGTGCGGTAGTATTCCACATCATCGGCAATGAGCACTTTTTCCGGTCCGTGGGTGGGACAGCGTTTCAGCATCCACACCTTATCGTTTTCAAAAACCACCTTGGCGTCTACCCGGCGCAGACATTGCGAGCAGAGGCTTAGGGTGAAATCGTAGTAGATATAAGGACGGTCCATTGGTTCGATTGATCCGATTGGTTCGATTATGAGATTGATTCGATTGATCGATTAGTCGGGATTTTTTTCTCCCTGCAATCTTCTGATCAGATAACTCACTATTAGCATCACGATCAGGCCAATAGCATACGAGGAGCCGAACATCAACCACTCGTAGTCACCCTTGCTGACGGCTTCTTTTTTGGCGGTCAGGCCCCAGAGGTTGACCAGTTTTTTCTTGACAAAGAAACGGGAAACCAGGTTGGATGCGGTCAAACCGGCCAGATAACCTATTGAAAGATTCAGGATTTCACCCCCTACAAAATGGAAGAATTTTTTGAACATAGTTTTTGGACTGTTGGACTATTGGACTGTTGGACTGTTGGACGTTAGACAATAGACGGCAGGACTGTAGATATTGGACCGTTGGACTGCTGGACGTTGGGCTTTTTAACCAGCGACGGTAAAAGTCCAACGTCCAGCAGTCTAATGTCTAACGTCCAGCATCCAACTCTCTGTATTTCAACCGCTTCCGCAATCCCTCCGCAAATTTCAACATTGTGTTTTGCGCCGTAAGTGACATGCCTGGCACCAGGTCGGCGTTGCGTTCAATGCGCGAAACAGGCAATGCAAAAAAGGTCGATTTCCCTGCTGCCGTCTTGTGAATGTAGCGCCAAACCGGGATTATTCCGTGTTCGCCCAAATGCACTTCCGGGGAGCCTTTCCGCTTTAATAGATCTACCTGGAAAAGAATGCCGCCATCGGTATTGGGATGTTGCTGGTTCGAGATGAAATTGCCGAGCGAGTACACCACCAATGCTTCCTTTTCTGAACCATCGGACATGGTCACTCGCTCCATGCGGATGGGCTGTACCACATGTGGGTGTGAACCGATCACCATGTCTGCGCCGTTTTGAATCAGGAATTTTGCCTGTTCCCTTTGCACGGCATTTTCGGTCAATTGGTATTCCAGCCCCCAGTGCATCACCACGATAATGTAGTGTGGTTTCCGGGCCCGGGCTTCCGCCAAATCTGCTGCAATGAGTTTATTATCAATGCGATTCACCATCGTGGGCGCTTCCGTCGGCAGCCCGTTTGTATCATAGGTGTAGTTGAGCAGCGCGATCTTGAATCCGTTCTTGTAGATCATCAAAGGGTACAAAGCATCGCGGTCGCGCTGGTTTTTGAAGGTGCCTGTTTGAAGAAATCCTTCTTTTCTGAGTGTTTCGATGGTGTTTACAACCCCCAATCCATGGGCATCGTTGGAGTGGTTGTTCGACGTTACCAAAAGGTCGAATCCCGCGCTTTTCAGGCCGCTGGCCAGCGCATCCGGACTGCGAAACATGGGATAGCCGGTGTAGGGTGGTTTGCCAGGCAGCGTGAGCTCGAGGTTACCAATGGCGATGTCTGCGCCTTCAAGAATTGGCTTAACGTATTTGAAGCAGGGGGCATAGTCGTACGCACCGCTGGCTGTTTTAGCGCTGGTGATCTGTGGCGAATGTCCCATAATGTCCCCCGCGAAAATCAGGCGGAGGGTGTCGGTTTGGGCCGACAGAGAAAAACTCAGTAAAAGGAAGGGGAATATGAATCGGCTATACTTTATCGGCATAATGGTTGTTTTTGTGGCAAAGAAAAGGCTAAGCAGGTCCATCCACTAGATTTTGCAGTTTTATGTCGAACGTAAAATGAAACACATAGGCACATAGAGCACATAAGATTTTGATTTTCAACACTATGTGTCCTGCTGTGCCTATGTGTTTAATATCAATCACGCTTAGGCTTATATTTTGCCAGTTCCAAAAACTTCTGGGCATCTGTCATTTGCAGCAATTGCTCCATCGTGGTATTGGGGTAGCGTTTCATGTACGAGCGCACGATTTGCAGGCCCATCCAGTTGCCAATTTCGCCGGGCGCTTCCTGGAAAATTGCAGGAGCATTGGGGCTTGGCGTAACGAGTTTCCGGATCTTGTCGAAGTCTGTGGAATACAACATTTTTTCACCCAGCAACCGCGCCCACACTTCCGCTTCGTTTGCGTAGCAGCCCTCCATTTGTTTGCGGGTATAGCCCATTTTAAGGCTGTCGGCCACCTCAGGCAGGAGGCAATCGCCGATGTACAATTGTTTCCCGTTGTGCAGCATCATGTCGAGCAAACGTTGGCCGGGCGGCGCTTCGGTGCAATTTTGGGCAATTGCCTTGCTCAACCGAACCGTGATGTAATCCTTTTGAAACTGTCGCCGCATGAAGAAAGGGAAAACTTCAGGATCATAGCCCGGGTAATTTTCACCCAAAAACATATCCAGCCCTATGCCACATAAACTATCGCCTGCCGTGAAGGCATCCGTGGCAAATTCCGAGATCATGGTGATCACCTGTGGCACCGGTTTTTTGGGGAAATAATACTTGTAATAACGGAACATCTGAGTCAGATCCTTTTCCAGCCAGCGCAGATCGCCGTAAACCTGTTGCACCGTGTCGTACAAATGGCGCACTTGAGGAATGGCTAGAAATCCGCTTAAAGCCTCGCGTGGAGTTTCACTTGGATTGGATTGATCATGAATGATCTCGTTGCAGAAAAGTGGCAGCATTACCGGGTATTTCCCCAGCAGGTTTTGCATTCCTATTTGGAGATTTGCAGTATCAAGCGCAAATACATCTTGCTCAAATCGAAGAAGTTTCAGCTCAACCTTTATGTCAGACACATCCGGATGAGGGGTCCGGTCGTCATCACCACAAGCGGTAAATATCAGGAGGAAAAACAGGAAGGCGAGCGGGAAAAGAGTTCGTAAGTTCAAAGTATGGGAAGGATTGGTGGGCTGAATTTTTAAGGGGCAAAGGTACGGAACGGTTGCTTGTTCAATGTGTTGCCTTGTTTTCTCAAATCTGAAACCATTCCTCTGGCGTTTGTGCCATAAGATATTGAATATGAGGGTGAAAATGTGGGGGTGTGGGTTTCGGTACTACACTTCTTTTTTCGCCTTTTTTGAAATCTTCCCTCGCCTCGCTCGTTCAATCGCCGAATGCAATTTCGCTTGCAATACCACTTTCGGCGTCAGTTCGGTCAGGTACTGTGAGACTCGGATATTGCCATGGTCGAGCATCAGCAATTCAATATGCTCTTCTGACTTTCCAGCGCAAAGGATAAGCCCGATAGGTTCGTTTTCTCCTTCTACATGCTCATGCTTTTCCAGCCAGCGGAGATAGAGTTCCATTTGGGCCTTGTCTTTTGGCTTGAAATTGCGCATTTTCAGGTCAATCACCACAAGTCGGCGCAGCCGACGGTGGTAAAAGAGCAAGTCCATTTTGTAGTCTTCGCCATCAATTACGATGCGTTTTTGGCGGGCCATGAATGCAAAGGCCTCCGTCACTGCGCCAGAAGTTTCAATCTGTTTCAATTCCTGCGCAATCAGTTCGTCCGGCTGGCGTGACAAGGCTGTGCGCTCGTACAACATGGAGTCAATCCGTTCTTCCAATTGGCGTGTGCTCCAACCTTCGATGCGACACATTTCCATGTAAAAACGAAGTTTCAGATCATCTTCGAGCGCTAAAAACTGACGAAAATGAGTCCAACTAAATAGTTTACGCACTGCGTAAACTATTTCAACGTCGTTAAAAACATATGCCAGTACAACAGCACCAATTCGGCGTTGACCGCCCGCCCCACGCTGTGCTTTGCTCTGACGATAAGGTTTTTAACTTCTGAGAAGAGATGATTTTCAGGTAGCATAATACGCCGTCATTCGAACGGCAATAATAAAACAAATTTCATTCATTATAAAACAAAAATTGGCTGCCCGCACATTCCATGCGAACAGCCAATGTACACCGGAACGCTGTTCCGGCTTATGATGTGCCGGAACAGCGTTCCGGCGTACGATCTATTTCATTCCAAAATCCTTCCGGATCTTGTTCAAAGCGCTACCCGCCTGCACCCATTCGATCTGGGCATCATTGTAGGTATGATTCACGTCAAACTTCTCCGTGGTGCCGTCCGAGTGGGTCAGCAGGATCTGAAGCGGCTTTCCGGGAGCGAATTTGTCGAATCCAAGAATGCTCACTTTGTCGTCCTGACGAACCTTGTCGTAATCTGCCGGATTGGCGAATGTGAGTGCCAGCATTCCCTGTTTTTTCAGGTTGGTCTGATGAATGCGGGCGAAAGATTTCACCACAACGGCCCGTACACCAAGGTAACGTGGTTCCATTGCAGCGTGTTCGCGGCTGCTGCCTTCGCCGAGGTTCTCCTCCCCGAAAATGATGGTGCTGATGCCTTTTTTCTGGTAATGGCGCGCGGAAGCCGGGACTTCCATGAACTGGCCATTTTCGAGATTCAGCACTTTATTGCGCTCGCCGTTGAAGGCATTTTCTGCCCCGATGTAACAGTTGTTGGAGATGTTTTCCAGGTGACCGCGGTACTTGAGCCAAGGACCCGCCATCGAAATGTGGTCGGTGGTACACTTGCCTTTTGCCTTGATAAGCACGCGCATATCCGTCAATTCGCTGTTCGTGATGGGCTTGAAGGGCTTGAGCAATTGCAAGCGCTGGCTGTCTTTGGCTACAGCGATTTTGATCGCGCCTTTGGCCGGAGCAATGTAGCCAGCATCTCCTACCGCGAATCCTGCTTTCGGAAGTTCGATGCCTTTTGGCGGATCAAGTTTCACCTGCTCGCCTTTTTTATTGGTCAAAGTCCCTTTTTTCGGGTTGAAGGTCAGATCGCCCGCAATGGCAAATGCTGTTACGATCTCCGGCGAAGCCACAAACGCGTGGGTGTTCGGGTTGCCGTCGTTCCGCGAAGTGAAGTTGCGGTTGAACGAGGTCATGATCGAGTTGGGGCGTTTCGCGTCGTCGATGTGACGTGCCCATTGACCAATGCATGGGCCGCAAGCATTGGCCAGCACTACGCCGCCAATTTTTTCAAATTCAGCCAGAAGTCCGTCGCGCTCAGCGGTGAAACGGATTTGTTCCGAACCCGGCGTGATGGTGAATTCGGCTTTGACTTCAATGCCTTTCTCCCGTGCCTGACGGGCAATGGAGGCTGCGCGGGTAAGGTCTTCATAACTGGAGTTGGTGCAGGAGCCAATAAGGCCTACTTCCAAACGCGCCGGGTATTTGTTCTTTTTCACCGCTGCGGCAAACTTTGACAAAGGCCAGGCCAGATCTGGCGTGAACGGTCCGTTGATGTGCGGCTCAAGTTTGCTCAAATCAATCTCGATCACTTGATCGAAGTATTTTTCCGGGTTGGCGTAGCACTCAGCATCGCCCGTGAGATAATCTGCCACTTTGTTGCACATGGAAGCCACTTTGCTGCGGCCGGTAGCTTTGAGGTAACGGGCCATAGATTTGTCGTAGCCGAAAGTCGAGGTAGTAGCGCCGATTTCCGCGCCCATGTTGCAGATGGTACCCTTACCGGTGGCGCTCATGCTTTGTGCGCCGGGGCCAAAGTATTCCACAATAGCGCCTGTGCCGCCTTTTACCGTCAGGATGCCGGCTACTTTCAGGATCACGTCTTTGGGAGAAGCCCATCCGCGCAATTTGCCGGTGAGTTTCACGCCAATAAGTTTGGGCATTTGAAGTTCCCAGGCCATGCCGCTCATGGCATCCACAGCATCTGCGCCGCCGACACCAATGGCAACCATTCCAAGGCCACCCGCATTCACGGTGTGAGAATCGGTACCGATCATCAAGCCGCCAGGGAAAGCATAATTTTCCAGCACAATTTGGTGAATAATACCGGCGCCAGGCTTCCAGAATCCAATGCCATATTTCTGTGAAACTGTACTGAGGAAATCAAAAACCTCTTTGTTTTTATCCAGGGCCACGGCCATATCTTTCACAGCGCCCACTTCTGCAGTAATCAGGTGATCGCAGTGAACGGTGCTTGGTACGGCCACTTTTTTGCGTCCGCAGGTCATAAATTGCAACAAAGCCATTTGCGCCGTGGCATCCTGCATGGCCACACGGTCCACCTGAAAAAATACATAATCACCCCCGCGTTTGTAGTCGGCCAGTGGGTTATCGGGGTGCAGGTGGGCGAAAAGAATTTTTTCGGAAAGGGTGAGCGGGCGTTTCAATTTGGTTTTGGCTGCGTCTACGCGGGCGGGAAAGCTGGCATAAAACGCCTTGAGCATTTTTAGGTCGAATATTGTGGAGGCCATTTCTTGTGTTTTTTGTCAAAAAAGTCGGCAAATGTAGGGCGTTTCCTTACAAAAGTGGAACGGACAGCGTGGGAAAATGTTTGGAAAGAAGGAATAAGAATCGTGCCATCCAGACAACTTGGTCTGAATGGCACGAATTGATTTCCTTCCGCAGAGAAAACGCGGCTAATCCACCTTTACCACTTTTTTCAGGAGTATAGCGGTGTTTTGGCTCGGCGACTCCAGATACAAGGTGTAAAAACCTTTTGGAAGATTGCCGGTCTCCATTTGGAGTGTTTGTTCACCCGCTACAATTTGCACCGATTGGGATATTCCGAGAACCCCTAAAATATCGCGCAGCACCAGGCGGCCATCAAACGCCGACATGCTTTCAAGTTCCACATTCAAAACATCCTGAAACGGTACCGGCGAAACTATGACCTTGCCTATGTTGTCGAGTTCGGTCACGGCGACCACTTCCGGGCAGGTAAATGCGCGTCTTACCTGTCCACGGATTTCTCCGCCA
Source organism: Saprospiraceae bacterium (assembly GCA_030645295.1). GTDB lineage: Bacteria > Bacteroidota > Bacteroidia > Chitinophagales > Saprospiraceae > M3007. The sequence goes on from JAUSMG010000165.1 coordinate 10,501, forward strand.
ATATTGCCAGGCGTGCTGATCTGTACATAAGTGCCTCCATTTTCGATGATCGGGCCGAGAGATGCCATGATTTCATGCGAGCCTGCTATGATCGGTTCAGCATTGGGCATTGAATGAAAAGCGACTCCATTTGTGCCAAACGCGCCTTGTGCAAAGTAACCATCAACGGGCGTGCCAGCCAAACCATCGGTAATGACCTTGTAATTGAGGTAACAATTGGCCTGATCTACGGACGCAACTGCGATTCCAAGTGCATTACTGTTGGTGGGAGGCACCATTTGAACCCCACATAGATCAAAGGCATAGGCTTTTCGCAGGGTGTTTTTCATTACGCCCCTAAGTTCTCCGTCGGGGTATGCGACGGTGCTCGCGTTGATATAAAGACGGCCTTGAGCAAAATCAGTCAACTGGGTTTCGGTGATTTTATATTTTTTGGTAAAAAATCCAGGCGCGCTTCCAATGCCCATGTCAACCAATACAGGACCTACTTCAAGCGGAAGTCCGGTGTGAATTTTTACCGCAGTAGGCTGAATACTAGCAATATAAAGCGTGGTGGTAAGGCTATCCAGTGTTTTATTTAACTTGTTGTGGCTGAAACCAAAACCTGGCGTTGGTGGTGAAGGAGGGGGCAATTGCTGTATCCCGTTAATGGGCGCTAAAGAGGCGAAATAGCCAAGAAATTCAACCTTGCCAACCAATTCTCCATTGGGAAAATTGACTGTTTTGATCACGACATAGTATTTCCCTTCGCGGGCCTTCAAAAGAAAATTTGGATCTATCGTGTCCAACAAGATAATACTTTGGATAATATTGCCAAAAAAGCCGGGCATATTTAAAACAAAAGTCCCAATTTGTCCAGGCGGGCCTTCATGGAGTTCTACCTTGGTAATCGCACTACTCAATCCGCCTACCACAAAAGCATACACGATATCACGGGATCCTAATGGAAAGTGGATAGCGCCAAAAGCCCTGCCCGGAGAGTTGTTCGGTGGATTGGCCTGGCTGCCCGTCATATGCACTCCAAAGTCAAGGTCGGTTTCACAGACAAACTGACCGCGCATTTCTCCATTGGGATGAACCGTAGTGCGAATCTCGGCGTACACACCATTGAGCAGCAAATTCTGAAGGAGCTCAGGTGGTGCGTCCATTTGTCCAACGATGTGCCGACCGTCGATGAGTGGCAGAAAATCGAGCAGCACAGCGCCCGTTTGCCCTGTGATGCCCAGACGAATGGTGGCTTCGGTGACCGTGCCATCGAGCTTCACAATCATTCCACTGACGTCTACTTTTTTTCGGTCAGGCGTAAAAATGAACGTGATGAGGCCTTTTGCATCGGTGTTTACCGCTGGGATCACCTCTGAGCCACCGAGCTCAACGTGAAAAACCAAATGGGGGATTTGCGCTTTCAAAGGCGCAGCCATCAGGCTGGCGAAGTACAGCAAAGGCAGGAAAAAGTAAGCAGTTTTATTCATGGTGAAAAGATGTTTGAGAACTTAAATTTCTATGGCAAATCTACGCTTTCCATTTTTCATTCTTGAGGTATTTTGAAGGTATCCTTGCTGCGTATGAAAAAAACTGTTGCTCGGCTAAATGGGTGGTGGGGATTGATGCGGTTTAATTCGCTCTTTGAACCGAACAGCGCAGATACCAAGAGCTTGAAGATTTTGATTGATGCGGTTTAATTCGCTATTTGAACCTTCATTGGCAGCACTCGTAGAGTTTTTAGGTATAATCAGGCCAGAATGAACTGATTTGCACCGTTTTTCTCCGTTAGTGAGAATACGTCCATCTGCTATGAAACTTAAACACCACTTGTTCGCTGGCGGGTCCGCCAGAGTATTTTCGCAGGTATGGATTTGGGCCACAGTGGGGCTTTTGCTCCTGAACCATCTTGCTTTGGGGCAATCAGGTCCGACCAACGATTCCAACCGAAAGACCGGCATGGTCCTTCGCACCGACCAACCACCCCGTCTGGATGGCGATCTTAATGATGAATGTTGGCAATCTGCGCCAGTTATGAGCGATTTCATTACCAACAGTCCCAATTATGGAAACCCCGCTGCTGAAAAAACGGAGGTGCGACTGGTCTATACCGACGAGGCAATATACGTCGGCGCCTACCTGTATCAAGCCTCCAAAAGCATTCGTCACGACCTCAGCCCCCGCGATGGCGAAAGCACCGCGGATGCACTTCATATCGCATTCGACACTTACCGCGACCGTCAAAACGCCTTTCGATTCCAGATTACAGCAGGTAATGTGCAGAGCGACCTGAAAATGTCGCCCGAAAACACAGACCCCACCTGGGACGCCGTATGGGATTCCAAAACCAAAACCCACGCCGATGGCTGGGTAGTAGAATTGCGTATTCCATTCAGCGCCATCCGTTTTGCCAAACAGCCCGAACAGCATTGGGGGCTACAGATCGCTCGACAAATCCAGTATGTCAACGAGTTCAGCACCTGGAGTCCGGTGGATCCCAATGGAGGTGGATCAATGCCGCAATGGGGCAATCTGGAAGGTATAAAAGCCATTGATCCGCCTTTACGCCTGGCGTTTTCACCTTACCTGGCCGCTTCTTTGCAACGTTCCCCCGTGAATGATGACCCGGTGGAATATGCCGACAGTCGCTCCCTTAGTGGTGGGCTCGACGTAAAATGGGGGCTTTCGGAAAGTTTTACCCTGGATGCCACCCTGGTACCCAATTTTGGCGAGGCGCAAAGTGACAACATCGTCCGAAATCTTTCTCCCTTCGAGGTGCAGTACGAAGAACGGCGGCAGTTTTTCACCGAAGGCACCGAGTTGTTTGGCAAAGGCGGATTGCTGTATTCCCGGCGAATTGGCGGAAGACCACGTGGTTTTTTTAATGCAGTGGATCAATTGGGTGACAACGAAATTTTAGTTGAAAACCCCTCGCAAGCACAACTTTTCAATGCAACAAAACTTTCTGGCAGGACAAAATCCAAGCTGGGTATCGGTATATTGAACGCCGTTGCAGCGCTTTCTAATGCTTTTATCCAGAACGAATTGACGGGTGACACACGCCACTTTCAAACCTCAGAACTAACCAATTACAATGTGGTAGTGCTAGATCAGGCTTTGTCCAACAACTCCGCTTTAAGTTTTACCAACACCAGCGTTTTACGGGAAGGGGTAGCACGGGATGCAAACGTGTCGGCAATCGCCTTCAATTTCCGTGACCGCCAAAACCGGTATGAAGTGTTTGGCAGCAGTCAGTACAGTATGGTGTTCAATCCGGAAAATACGCCTTCGGATAATCCCACCACCGGATTTGGCTATAATGTTGGCGGGCGCAAGGTGAGCGGCGCCTGGACCGGGCAATTGGCGCATTCGGCAGTCAATGACACCTACGACCCAAGCGATCTCGGGTTCAACCGGCGCGACAATTTCTTTCGGCTACTCGGGGTGATCAACCACGGTAACTTCACGCAGCGCGGTAACATCGCTTCTACATTTTTTTTCATAACGGCCTATAATACCTGGCTTTACACCCCTCGCCAGTGGGAATCCTTTGAAATGGAAGGACTTTATGAACTGGTGAACACCAAACGCCAGTCGTTTTCACTCTATATGACTACGCGCCCCATTTGGTTCTTTGATTATTTTGAGCCGCGCGTTTGGGGTAAAAAATATTTCCATGCGCCCTATATCTTCTTTGCGCCCGGTTTCAGCACCAATTCCTCCAGGCGGCTTTTTGCGAATTTCCAGCTGTTTTTTGGTGAAAGTCCCATCCCGAATGATCCTTATATTGGTATCGAAGTGGAACCAACCTGGGTGGTGAACGATCATCTCCGCCTCGCCTTGGGACTCAACCTCTCTAAAGACCACTCCAACTTTGGGGCTGTAGACGCGAGCGAGCCGGACGATATCATTTTTGGTCGACGCAACATCACGACCTTTGACAATGCCTTTTCCGTGGAATACCTCTTTGGTCCGCGCATGAATATTACAGTGCGTACCAGACACTACTGGGCCAATCTTTACTACCATCAATACCTTCACCTCAACGACGATGGCACGTTTGGTCCCTCCGAGCACTGGCAAGGTTCCGGGGATGAAAACTTCAATCAATTCAATGTGGATTTTGTGTACACCTGGCAGTTTGCGCCGGGTAGTTTTCTCAACCTGATCTGGAAGGAATCCGCCTTTGCCGGCGACTATAACCGCGGCGGCACTTTTCGAAAGAATCTGGACAAAACTTTTCGGGCGCCGCAGAACAACTCACTGACCCTCAAACTAATATATTGGCTGGATGCAGGAAAATTGGGCACCAAAAAGAAGAAGTAACTCTTGACGTATATTGCGCCTTCATCTGCTCTCCAGTCTTGACCATCGCTTTCGACGCAAAACGCTATTTTAACAATGCCACGGGACTCGGCTTTTTCAGCCGCACGCTTCTCGAAGGCCTGAGGCGCTTTTACCCGGAACATCAATATTTGCTTTATACGCCTTACAATCGGGGACAATTGGCCGTAGCCACCGACGGCATGCGATTACCTGATTCCTGGCTCGGACGAGCCTTTCACCCGCTGTGGCGCAGCCGGGGCATTACCCAACAATTAAAACGCGATGGTGTGGAGCTCTTTCACGGTTTGAGCCATGAACTTCCGTTAGGTTTAAGACGGGCAGGAATTAGAAGTGTGGTGTCGGTGCATGACCTGATCTTCCTGCGTTATCCGAATTTATACCCCGCTGTGGACCGGTTTTTTTACGAACAAAAATACCGTCGCGCGGCAGAACAAGCCGATCGTGTGGTAGCGATCAGCAATCAAACACGGGCTGATCTGCAGGAGTTTTTTAAGATTCCGGCTCAGCATGTGCGGGTCATTGGCCAGTCCTGCGATGATGCTTTCGAGCGACTCAGTCTTCGTCATTTACCAGACCGTTTGGCATTGGAAATTCCCAAAGACCTTGGATTGCCAGCATCAGACTACCTGATCTCCGTTGGGAGTCTCACGCTCCGAAAGAATTGGCACACCTTGCTCGCCGCGCTTTTTTTGCTAAAAGAAGAGGGTTTCGACTTGCCCTTGGTAGCCGTTGGTACCGGCAAGGGGGCATACCCCGAGGGACTGCGTTTACAAGCCAAAAAACTGGGTTTACAGGTATTTTGGCTGGACCATTATGTGCCGACACAGGAACTCGCACTGCTGTACCGCCGGGCAGCGGCATTGGTGTATCCTTCTGTGTTTGAGGGGTTTGGCATTCCAATTCTGGAAGCGATGACCGTGGGAATTCCGGTGGTGACCAGTAGGGGAGGATGTTTCGAGGAAGTGGGCGGATCGGCTGCGATTTACGCCAATCCAAAGGAAGCGCCGGATCTGGCGGAACAGATTTCCAGGGTGTTGGACCCTGGTGTTCGGGCGGATCTGATATCAAAAATGCCTGCGCAGATTGAACAGTTTTCTCCCTCAAAAATATGTGCGGCGTGGATGGAGGTTTATAAAAGTGTATGAACCAAGCCACCCATCCACCTATTTCGGCACCCGAATCTTATAGGTTTTTCCTTCCTTATTGGTGAGTTTGCTGTCTATCAGCCATGGATTGTAGAGTTTGAGCATCCGATAGTTTGTGCCCTGCTCACGAGCGAAATCACCCCAATTGGCGACGGCGCCCCTCACTTCCACTGTTTTATAGTCCGTAATTGCGGGGTATAGGTGCTCTTTTTCTATGGCATACTCGTATGCTTCAGGGTGCTCCATCACTTCCTTAATGGCTACGATCCGGAAAGGGTAGCGCATGGTCTCGTCGGCAGCGAGATTGAGTTCAAAGAAGGATTTAGCGCGTTGTTTTTCCATTTCTTCAATAATTCGTCCCGGGCCGCCATTGTAAGCAGCAGCGGCCAAGGTCCAGGAACCGAGCCGTTCCTTTTCTTTTTTCATGTATTTGCAGGCCGCTCTGGTGGCCTTTTCGAGGTGGTAACGTTCGTCCACTTCTGAATTTACTTCGAGGCCATAACCTCCGGCAGCGTCTTTCATAAACTGCCAGACGCCCCGCGCCCCGGCGGGCGATATAGCATTGGATAAGGCACTTTCTGCTACGGCGAGGTATTTCAAATCGCCTGGAGCACCCTCTTCTTTGATAATAGGTTCAATGATGGGGAAAATTGCGTTGGCACGCTGTATCGCCAGGATGGTCTGGGAATGGAAATACACATTGCGCAGTAATTCAGCATCGAGCCGTTGGCGTACATCCCAGTTGTTCATCGGGAATTTTTCCCCGCAAAAATCAAAGTCCTTGTCCAGGTTGACAGAACGCACACGTTGGTCGGCTTTGTCATCTTCATTTTTAAAGGATGAAACACAAAGCCCCAGGAAACCCATGGCGAAAAAAACATTGATAATCAGGAGCGTACGGGTGACAGACGAGATATTCATGTGCGTATTTTTTATGGTAAACGCTGAACGGAAGGGGTATATTTCAGCAGAAAAACTTTACAAACGTAAGAAAAACATGAGTCATGTTTCGCTATTTCAATAGCCTGTATTATTTGACGTCTTCCGCTTTTTTACCAGCAGCTTTGATCAGGAAAAACAATGCCAGGCCAATGATGATAAAATTCAGCACAGCATTCATGAAGTTGCCGACCATGATGCCGCCTTCAATTTTGACACCGCCATCGACTACAACTTCTTTTCCTCCAATAACGATGGATGAATAATCCTGTTTGCCAACGATCAATCCGATGATGGGCATAATTACATCACCGACAAAAGAGTCAATGATTTTCTGGAAGGCCCCAGCAATGATCACGGCCACCGCAAGGGCCAATACATCGCCGCGAAAAAGAAAGGATTTGATTTCACTGATCATAATCGTTCGTTTTGTTTAATATTAGATGAGTGTGTAAATGTTTGCAGTGGTAAAAATAGCAATGCATCCCTTTTGCAGCCTGTCTTTGAAAAGGCTATATTTTAATTACTTTCTTGCAAAAAGTAAAGCCATTGTCGGTTTCCATCTTTAGCAGGTAAATTCCGGAATTCAGGCCAATTCCCTCGAAATCAAACGCTTGCTCGCCGACCGCCAATTGCCCCGAGAAAAGCGTTTTCACCCGTTTTCCGGAGAGGTCAAACAAGTCTAAACGAATCCTTTGCGTTTTAAAAACCGTAAACGAAACCTGGACTTTATGGACCATCGGATTGGGTGAAATACGCACATTATCAATGGTTTGTGGTGATTGGGTGCTGGACAAAACGGGCAACACTGCCCGGTACATCGCCCGGCCAAAAGTAGCCGCCGCAATCGTCCGGCTTGGAGCATGCAGGGTCAGGTCGGTTACGGGAACCGTGGGCAAACCCGCGTTGCAGGGTTGCCAACTGTCCCCACCGTTGATGGTACAAAACATGCCGGCATCGGTCGCGATATACCAGGTATTCAGCGGGTCTGCGGGATCCACAACAAGGTCATTTACAGGGAGATCGGGCAAGTTTCCGCTGACGTTTTGCCAGCTCTGACCCTTGTTGGTGGTCTGATAAATGTGCGCAATATCGTCTGCATGGCGGTAACCGGAGAGGCATACAAGGGCGTAATTTTCGTCGCCGGGATCAGCCACTACGCGGGTGATCCAGCGTTTGGGAAGGCTGGCGGAGACTTTTTTCCATTTTAGGCCACTGTTTGAAGTCACCCAAACATTGCCGTCGTCAGTGCCGACCCAAAGCACATCGGCGTTGAGGGGCGAGGCCGCGATGGTCGTTATGGTACCATATTGCACCCCGTTTTGTCCTGTGGGACCATTGCTGAGGTCATTACTGATGGCAGTCCAGTCAATGCCGCCATTGGTGGATTTGAAAAGTTTTTCCGCCCCGATGTACATCACATTCGGGTCAATGGGATCAAAAATATAGGGCGTGTTCCAGTTATATCGACTGCTGTCCGGAGCAGTAGCGCCATTGCTTCCTGCAAAGCCTCCATACTGGTACGCTGCATAGTAAATACTGGTGTCGTATGGATGGACGAGTGTAACAAACCCATCACCACCGTAGAAAAACTCCCAATCGTCCAGACCTCCAAAGCGTGAGCGCCAGGTGCCATTATCCTGTGCGCCCCCCGAAAAAAGCGTCGGGTATTGGAAGTTGATCTCCGAAGTATAGAACTGTGTGATGGGGAAGGGGCGATGCTCCCAGTTTTCGCCAGCATTGGTAGAGATAAAGATGCCGCCATCATTGCCTACTACCTGAAGATCAGGGTTTTCCGGGTGGATGTAAAGTGCATGATAATCTGCATGCAGATAATCAGAAACGCCAGTCCAGGACTGCCCGCCATTGGTCGTTTTTGCCCAATTAAGTCCTAAAGTGTATACCGCATTGGGGTCATTTGGATGCACCCGAATTTGGCCAAACCACCAGCCAAATCCTGGATAACCGGGATCGCCCCCACTCAATAGTGACCACGAATCACCATTATTGGTACTTTTATAAACGCCTTTGAATAATCCGATCTGATCTGCATAAAGTGCATACAGAGTACTTGGTTGTGAAGGACTTACGGCGATTCCAATTCGACCTAAATTGCTGGCGGGCAAACCTGCGCTGAGTTTTGTCCAGTTGTCCCCGCCGTCAACACTGCGCCAGATCGCACAGCCGGGGCCACCATACACCCGCTTATTGGGCCGCCGGGTGCGTTGCCATGTAACGGCAAAAACAGTGTCGGGGTTAAAAGGGTGAATGGCGAGGTCAATTCCTCCGGTAGAATCATTGACAAAGAGGCTCTTTTCCCAACTAGCGCCACCGTCTTCGCTTCGGAAAATGCCTCGCTCAGCGTTGGTATCAAATAAATGCCCCATAGCCGCCACAAAGATCCGGTTTGGATTTTCAGGGTCCACTTCAATGCGACCAATACTGCCGGAGGATTCAAGTCCCAGCGAAATCCACGAAATACCCCCGTCGGAGCTTTTAAAAACGCCCCGGCCATCGTAAGTAATGGAACCGCCACCGCCATTGGGTTCTCCGGTACCCACGTAAAGGGTGTTTTTATCGGTGAGATCGATCGCAATATCGCCAATACTCAAGCTGGGCAGTCCATCAGTAATGGGAAACCAACTTTCGCCAGCATCGGCAGATTTCCAAACGCCTCCGGAGGCTGATGCGGCATAAATCGTCTGTAAATCAGTGTGATGCATGGCCACATCGGTGATTCGGCCACTCACATGGGTAGGCCCTGCAAGTTCCCAGTTGAGCTGATCGCCCCGATCCTGCGGTGTATTTTGTACTTGCTCTAAGGCTTTGTAAAAAGCATCAGAAGGCACGGAACTGTAGGGGAAAGCGCGTTGTGCCCAAAGGTAATCGGAGGGTTCGGGCGATTGTTTACCCGCCGGTTTATCCGCCGTAGCTTTAGCGAAGGCGGGTCGATTGATGGACTGGTGAATCACGAAGAGTAGCAGGGCTAAAACCAGCAGACCCGAGGCATTAAGCAGGATTTTATTCATGGAAACGCAGCATTAGCAAGCGCTAAAAGTACGCCATTACCCAAATATTAAGCCCCGCCAATCCTCCTCCGTATCCACATCAGAAAGCATGGGTAAAAGCGCAAAAGTCTTTCCGGAAGCCTGGATTTTTTCAATCGTTTTGGATCGAACGCTTTCCGTGCTCCACGCAATGTTATTAAAAACAGTGGGCTCCAAATCTTTCATTCCAAGCATGTAATAACCACCATCGGGTACTGGCCCCAGGACAAAATCTGTTGAATCGAGCAAGTCGAAAGCGTGTTGGAGGATCGCACCATTTAGCTCAGGACAGTCGCTGCCAATGATGAGCGCTTTATGGGTCCCGGAATCAAAAGCCAATTTAAATGCGGATTCCATGCGCTGGCCCAGGTCGCCTTTTTGTTGAACTTCCTTTTGGAAAAAAGCAGCGGGCCAGTCATCCTGTTCATTCACAAAATCGGAATAAAACAATACGCGTTCGGCTTCGCATTCAAGGGCTAATGTGCGGGTTTTTTCTAAAAGAATATGGTAAATACGCAATGCTTCCACATCCCCCAGTGTTCGCGCAAGGCGGGTTTTTACTTTGCCTAATTGTGGGTTCCGGATGAAAATGAGGAGTGTGTTTTTCATTTTATTGGGATTGCTGGACGTTGGACTTTTGGACATTGGACTTCTTGACGCTGGACTTTTGGATATTTGGACTTGCAGATTTTAGATTTATTAAGTTTCATTGGGATTGTTTTGGTCCCACGGTCCCAGGGTCCAATGTCCAACAGTCCAACGTCCAGCACTCCAACAATCATCCAAGTTATTTGCGATTTATCGGCAATTTGACCGTAAACGTAGTTCCAATTCCTATTTCAGATTTTTTTACAAAAATGCGGCCTCCGTGGTATTCCACCATAATACGCCGCGCCAGCGACAAACCAAGGCCCCAGCCGCGCGTTTTGGTGGAATAGCCGGGTTTGAACACGGTGTTGTGTTTGCCAGATGGGATTCCTTTGCCAGTGTCACTGACATCAATGCAAGCCCAACGACTTTCAACATAAACCTGGGCAGTAATTTTCCCTTCCCCGCTTTCCATGGCGTCAATGGCGTTGCGCAGCAAATTCTCGATCACCCAGTCAAAAAGGGGCGGGTTCAGAAACACCATGAGGGGCGCTTGTTTCTCCGGATTAGGAAAATCAAACACCGTTTTTCGAGGCGCCCTGCGTTGCATATAATTGCGGCAGATCTCGAGTTGTTCGTAAAGGTTAACGGGCGTAAGTTCGGGGGTTGCGCCGATTTTGGAAAAACGGTCGGCCACGAGTTCGAGGCGGGTCACGTCGTTGCGCAATTCCAGCAGCATTTCCTGGTTGTCGGGACGATCCTCGTTGACCGCCTTCAGGGTCTCTATCCATCCGAGAATGGCCGTGATGGGCGTACCCAGTTGGTGGGCAGTTTCTTTGGCCATGCCAAGCCACACTTTGTTTTGTTCCACCCGCCGTGACGCACTAAATCCGGCGTAGCCGAACGCGATAAAGACCCCAATGAGGAAGAGTTGCACATATGGATACCACTCCAGGAGTTTTATCAGCCGGGATTTGCCATACATCACGATCTGAAGGTCATCCCCCACCTGAACGTGGATGGTATCTGCTTGTTCGGCCAGCATTCCGGTATAAACACGTTGTAAGGCATCAGTCGGGATGCTGTCGTTTTCGTCTTCGCCTACATTGGTGTAACCGTCTATGCCGCCACGTTCGTTGAGTAAAAGAATGGGCACTGTGGTATTGCTTTGTACCACTTTGAGTTGAAAACTGATGTCGCAGTAATAAGACTGGTATGGATCACCACCGGAACTAGCGAGCGTTCTTTGGGCTTCGAGGTATTGTTCTACCTGCTGTTTTTCACGTTCAGCGAGTTGGTCGCCCAAGTATCGGGTGTAGGCGAGGGAGAGGATAACGATGAGTGCGCCCCCTGCAGCCAGGTACCATTTCCAATACGATTTGCGGGAATAGATGTCCATTGTATGAAGTGGCACGTCATTCATTTCGTGCAAAGATGATCGCTGAATTTTCCGAAAAGTAGCACGATTTTGAATTTCCAAACACAAAAACGCAATCAAGGCACTTTTGGTGGTCCTGCTTAAAAAAGCAGCCCGGCAGGTTTCAAAAACCTGCCGGGCTGTAGGAATTGATGGTCTCACTTAAAGTGGGACTTATAATTTATTTTAAGGTGAAGTTGAACGTGATCGTACCACATTGCTGATCCGCAGTGGAAGGAGCAAAACGATATCCTTTTGCCGCCTGTAATGCTTTGCTTTTCAGTTCACTATCACTCGTGGTGGAGCCTTGTAGCTTATAGTCGGCACTTACGACGCTTCCGCTGCTGTTTACACAGACTTCTATGACAACTTTACCACTTTTTTGCGAATTATCTTTAATAGCGCCGCGCCGTTCCACTTTTCGACCACCCAGGCCACCACCAATTGAGGGGCCGTCACCGGTACCATCGCCACCGCCAGTACCACCACCAGTGCCACTGCTCTTGCCAAATGGGTTGTCGCCCGTTCCGCCATTAATGCCGCCATTGCCGGGTTTGCCGCCACCACCTGCGCCTTGTCCGCTGCTGCCAGGTTTGCCAAAAGCACTCCCTGCATTGCTTTTTACTTTGTCGCGTTTGGCTTGTTCAGCACGTTTAGCATCCTCAGCGGCTGCACGTTGGCGATCCACTTCTGCCTGGCGTGCGCGTTCTTGCTGGTCTGCTTCAGCCTGCTTTTTCCGGTCTTGTTCTTTTTGTTGCTTCATGGCTGCAACGTCCGGATCATCAGAAGTTGCGGTAGGCGGAGGGGGTGTAGCGTTCGATTTGGTAGGCGTAGGTGCAGGGTCAGGTGCTGACTCCGATTTTGTGGGTGTGGGAGCAGGTTCTTCACCCAGTGGGGTGTAGTCGTCGTTCATGCCTTTGTCGGGTTCGCCCGCAGCGGCATTGTCTCCGCCGCCACCGCCAAAGTCAAGTTCGATGGTGCTAACCTCCGGCGTGGTATTGGGTGCCGGAAGCACATAAAAAAACAGCAATGCGAGCAGCAATGCATGAAACAAAGTGCTGCCGATGGCTGCCTTCGTACGGTTTTCTTCCTGATTTACAACGGCTCTCATGTCAGAATATATTTTTTGAGCAGGGATGAGTTCTCGTGCCGAAATGCATAAACCTTACCCCGGTATTTTACCAGATCGAATAAGGATTGTCCGCTTTTCGGAGGACTTACTTCTTGGTATTCATTTGTGGGTCAGTGGCCAAAATTGTTTTTAAACGCAATCGGTTGGCAACTTCCAGAATGATCACCATGTTTTCCACCGAGGCTGCTTTATCTGCTGCAACGGTGATTGTAGTGGTTTTGGGATCTAAATTACTGGATTTAAGTTTTGCTTTTAAAGCACTTTCCAAATTGCTCATAGCCACAGGCGTACGGTCAATAAAAAATTTACCCTCTGCATTGACGGAAACGGCCAGATCTGCAGAAGCCATACTTTTAGAAGTGCTGGAAGGCAGCTGCAGGTTGAGGGCGTTGGGGGTGACGAAGTTGGAGGTAAGCATGAAGAACATCAGCAGCAGGAAGATCACGTCGATCATGGCTGCAAGGCTGAATTCCGGCTCTACCCTTTGGCGGCGTTTGAGTCCCATATTTATTCAATGATAAATGATAAATGATAAATGATGAATGGGGAACATGAATGAATATTGATGTTGTTACCGCGCTTGGTATTCATCATTTATCATTCATAATTCATCATTCTCAACGGGTTGGTTCTTGCAACAGGTCCATGAACTGAACAGCAGTGTTTTCCATTTTGAAAATCACTTTATCGAGGTTAGTAACGAGCAGGTTGAAGCCAGCCATTGCAATGATGGATACTGCCAGACCTGCAGCAGTTGCGGTAAGGGCGTGGTAAATACCATTGGAAAGCACCTTAGGGGTCACCACATCAGCGTTTGCCATGTCCTGAAAGGAGATGATCAGACCAATTACAGTACCCAGAAGACCGATCATTGGTGCAATACCGGAAATGGAAGCCAGGGTCGAAAGGTTTTTTTCAAGTTTGAGCAGTTCGAGGTTGCCCACATTCTCGATGGATTTATTGATGTCGTCCAAAGGCTTGCCGATACGATCAAGGCCTTTTTCTACCATTCGGGCCATCGGTGCATCCACGCTTTGGCAGAGTGCTTTGGCCGCCTGGAGGTTGCCGCTCTCGACGCTGGCTCGGATGGAGTTCATAAAATTGTGATCCACCTGACCGGCGCGGGTAAGGGTAAAATAGCGCTCAATAATGATGTAAACGGCTACAATGGAAAGGATAAAAAGTATGATCATCACAATTAGGCCTGAAGTGCTACTGCCCAGGATGATGTCCAAAATACTTTGTGTCTCTTCCGGTTTTGTGGTGGCTGGCAAGGTGCCAGGGGCCTGAAGGAAGAAGAAGGCGCTCAGAAAGGCGTTGAGTGTCATAAAGATAAGAGGTGCTGTTTGTGTGGAAACCGATTGTTTTTGAAATGGGTCTGCAAACGCCAAAAGTAGAGCGTTTTGTATCTGCGCAAGCAATTTCCTTAACATTTTTGCCTCAGTGGGCCTTTTTTGCAAGCCCAGCGACATTATTTTCACTCACAGCCCTGTTTTCGGCGGGTATCGATGATGTATTGGATCTTCCAGCCGTCGGCAGTTTTGAACGAAATCGTCTTGCAAAGCTTTGGTTGTCAATCGAATCAATCGGTTTAATCTTCAAAAATCGAATCATTCGACTATACCTTTGCCGTCGTTATGAAATCCTCTTTTGAACAACTTGTCGAATCAGATACCCCGGTGCTGATTGATTTTTGGGCCAGCTGGTGTGGACCATGCCGGGCAATGACGCCAGTGCTCGATGCATTGAAAGCAGAACTTGGCGACCGGGTGCGCATCATCAAAATTGATGTGGACCAGAATACCGATCTCGCAGTACAAATGAAAGTAATGGGCGTACCCACCTTCATGCTTTACAAAAACGGTCAGCGCCTCTGGCACGATGCCGGTACTTTCACCAAAGAAGCCCTGAAAAAAAAGATTGAAGATGTTGAAAATCAGTGATTTGCCTTTTGCATTTATCTCTTCCTTCGTTGTACTCATCGCTTGTGCTAACGCCGACACCCCGGCGCCCCAGGCGGCGCCAGCTTCCATTCGGCACAGCTCAGATTCTCTGCCCGCAGCTGCATTGGTAAGTAAGGAATATCTGCTCGGAAAATTCAATCCTGCAGGGCACCCGGATTTTGTGTCCGTGGGCAAACCCTACGCCGACAAGCCTGGTATGATGCTCCGCAAGGAGGCTTTGGAAGATTTCAAAAAAATGTGGGAAAGTGCCCGCAAAGCTGGTATTTCGCTCAAGATCATTTCTTCTACCAGAAATTTTGACCAGCAAAAAAACATCTGGGAAGGTAAATGGAGCCGTTTCGAAAAAGAGACCCCGGAGCCTAAAAACCGCGCTTTAAAAATTTTGGAATACTCTTCTATGCCAGGCTCCTCGCGTCACCATTGGGGCACCGATATAGATCTGAACGATCTGAACAACCCTTCTTTTGAAAAAGGTGGCAAGCACGAAAAAGTGTATACATGGCTCGTCGCCCACGCGCAGGAGTTCGGATTTTGTCAGCCTTACACGGCGGGCAGACCCCATGGATACCACGAAGAAAAGTGGCATTGGAGCTACACGCCTTTGAGCAAACCATTTTTGGCACAGTATAAAAACAGCGTACAGGATGCTGATATTCAAGGGTTTTTGGGCTCAAACCTGGCCAGAGAGATCGGTGCGGTGAAGCATTATGTATTGGGGATCAATCAGAATTGTGCAGAATAGCAAGATTTACGATTTACGATTTACGATTGTTTTGATCCGAAAAAGGCTGGTTTAGTGCCTTTTTCGGATCAAAACAATC
>JAUSMG010000174.1 GCA_030645295.1 Saprospiraceae bacterium
GGAATGCCTGAATAGACAATCTGTGCAGCGTTGGAGCACGGTTGAGCATGACCGGGTGGCCACGAAGGATGTTTTCCAGTATTTCCCAGATCACCTGATCCTTGCGGTCCACGAGTTTTTTTGCAGATTTCACCGTTTTCACGATTCCGCGCTCGATGAGTTTGCGGATGATGAACGGTTTGAACAATTCCGCCGCCATAGCCTTCGGGATACCGCATTCATGCAGTTTGAGCGTTGGGCCTACCACGATGACCGAACGGCCAGAGTAGTCCACACGCTTACCGAGCAGGTTCTGACGGAAACGGCCTTGCTTGCCTTTCAGGATGTCGGACAATGATTTTAACGCGCGGCCACCTTCCGCTTTTACAGCATTGGATTTACGCGAGTTGTCGAACAATGAGTCGACCGCTTCTTGCAACATCCGCTTTTCGTTCCGAAGAATTACCTCTGGAGCTTTGATCTCCAAAAGACGCTTCAAACGGTTGTTGCGGATGATGACACGACGGTAGAGGTCGTTCAGGTCGGACGACGCAAAACGGCCACCATCGAGCGGCACCAAGGGACGCAACTCTGGCGGTACTACCGGGAGGTATTGAATAATGGTCCATTCCGGACGCTGACCAGAACCTTCCAGGCCATCGCGGAATGCTTCCACAACACGGAGGCGTTTGTTGGCTTCGGTCTTTTTGGCCATGCTCGTCTCGGCGTGCGCATCGTGGCGCAAGGAAGCCGAGAGATCATCCAGGTTGAGGATGCTCAACAGGGTAAACACCGCCTCGGCGCCCATCATTGCGATGAACTTGTCGGGGTGTGAATTGTCGAGGCTTTGGTTTTCCTTCGGCAGGTTGTCCAGAATTTCCAAATACTCTTCCTCCGTGAGCAAGTGCATCTTCGGAATGCCTTCTGACTCCTTCACGCCGGGTTGGATCACCACGTAGCGCTCGTAGTAGATGACACTCTCCAATTTCTTGGAAGAGAGCCCGAGGATGTAGCCAATTTTGTTGGGCAGGCTTTTGAAAAACCAGATGTGTACCACGGGCACCACAAGGCGGATATGCCCCATGCGTTCGCGGCGCACTTTCTTTTCTGTCACTTCCACGCCGCAGCGGTCGCACACAATGCCTTTATAGCGTATGCGCTTGTACTTTCCGCAGTAGCACTCGTAGTCCTTCACAGGACCAAAAATGCGCTCACAGAAAAGGCCATCACGCTCCGGTTTGTAGGAGCGGTAGTTGATGGTTTCGGGCTTGAGCACTTCGCCGTAGCTGCGCTCTAGGATTTCATCGGGACTTGCGAGCGCAATGGTTATGCTCTCGAAACCCTGATCGGTCTTGTTGCTCTTCTTTTTGAAAGGCATATTGTGCAGTTGAGAATTTTAAAAATTAGGTTCTTTTCATCCACTGATACAACCTGGTATGTTTCAAATAATGTTTCAGGTTCAGGTAATGGGTTCGTTTGGGTATTCCCAGGTAACCGCCCATCTCTTTCACAAGTTCGGGCTCAGGTTTATTGAAAAAACCACCCGACGCTATCTTTTTCAACAACAACGCGATGCCCTCTTTCTTCTCTGCCGGCACGTGCCAGATGTGCAGATCAAAATCTCGTGGTTCCACATTTGAATAGGTCGCCGAAGTCCATATACGTTTGATGAAGCGGTCAGCGATGCCAAATTTCCCGATTTTGTAATACAGGTAACTGAGCGTCGGACCTTCGTAGTGAAACTTCTTTTTCCCTTCCTTATATCGCTGCATCATCGCTTCCCAAACAGGCGGGAACATTTGATTGACCCGTTTTACATTTTCCAGCGTAGCGGCAAAAAACTCTCCGCCGTAATACACTGGATTGAAACCTGGGTCTTTCCCGTCCAAATCCGAATAAATCACTCGCATGTCTTTTCGAGTAATCCCATTGATGTCATGGTCTTCTCCAAAAGGAATGGGTAGAACCATGAGACTGTTTTCTCGAATCCCACTGAAAAGTTCGTCAAGCGAATGCCGGATGATACAATCAGAATCAAGCAGCAAGAATGCGGGATTATTTCCCTCAAAATGCTGCTCGAAATACTTAAAAATATCAAAAACAAAGAACTGATTGCGCCATTTTGGATAATAACCGGAAGGCGTTTGCCAGCTCATGGGGAAAGTGACTACCTCCACATTCAGCCCCGCTAAAAACGCTTTCAAGTCTAATCCGTCAATGTAAGGAAGTTCGGCTTTGGGTTTGTTGGTAAACAAAACGTGCCGTCTTCCGGGATTGAAATGAACACTACAAGCAAAGAACACTGCGATACACTTCCAATAGGTTTTCTGAAACTCAAACAGGTGCGATTGTTGGCCTACCTGCGGATATTCAGAGCGTTCTTCGGGGCTGTCCAGATAAATCCAAGTCGAGATGATGTCCATAATGTATGGCGGAACGCTGTTCCGCCTGTTCTATTCGGAATATCATTCCGGGAAACTTAAGATTACTTTATTCCTTCACAAACTTCGCGCTGAATACCTGACCACTTTCTACAACCAACCTTACCAAAAACATACCCACCGGTAATGAGCCGACTTGTATGGTTTTATTTAGCCCATCCATGTCATGAGATTGAATCAACTGGCCACCTGCGTCAAAAATTTCTACTTGCTTGAATCCTGAAAAGTCTGTGACTATCTGCACCAGGTCATTTGCCGGATTCGGAATTAGGTTCATTCTGAAATCTTCTGCATTGGGAGACTCAGGTTTTAGGCCAAGCGTAATGCCCAAATTGACTACCCAAATGTCCGACGAACCGAAGTTTTGTGACACATCACCATCCTCTGAGTTCGATGTCCCTCCTACAATGATCTCACTGGCATTTCCCTTAATTGCATTTCGAGCAAAATCCTGATCTGAACCACCCAGACATATTTGCGTCTTCAAATTGCCATTTTTGTCAATTTTCATGACCAATGCATCTGTACCTCCATGGTTTCCAACAATATCGCCATCAAAAGAAGACGTTTCACCGCTGAGTATGAAATCATTGTCGGTACGCTGAAAAATGCTAAACCCGGATTCGTTGTCAGAACCACCAAAGGTTTTCTGCCACAATAAATCCCCAAATGCATCCAAACGCAAAACCCATACGTCATTACCACCATGAAATCCGGTCACATCACCATCGGAACTATAGGTTACTCCAACAACCATAATACTGTTGTCTGTTGCAAGACACATCCCTCTAGCCCCGTCATAGTCGGACCCTCCGAAAGTTTTGCTCCATATCAAATCTCCGATTGGGGAGCACTGTGCAATCCAAACATCCTCTACCCCTTTATTAATATTTCCAGCTAAATCCTCGTTTACACTAGAGGTCAAGCCACTCAATATCAAATTTCCATTACTGGTTTCTGCAATGTCGTAGAAATAATCGATCCCAGAACCTCCGATTGTTTTTTGCCAAAGTAACGCTCCCGCTGGGTCAATTTTAAGCATCCATGCATCCCAGTTCCCATGTGCTCCAAAGACTTCGCCTGTGTTATCGCTCAATGTCCCGCCGACGACAAGAAAGTTTCCGTCAGAGGCTTGACGTATCGCACGAACATCGTCGCGGTCACAGCCACCATAACATTGCCGCCATTCAATTTCGCCATTGCTATCCACATTCACGATCCAAATGTCCTGATTGCCTCGATTGCCAAACACCTGGCTGGAATTTTTCGCCCCGTTACTCATCGTGTTCCCAGCCAATATATAACCACCTGATGCAGTCCTTTCCAGTGAACTCACCCCATCCGCATTCATGCCACCCAGGCATTTCTGCCATTGTTTTACGCCAGCACTATTGAGTTTCAAAAGCCAGATATCTGAACTGCCATGATTCCCAATCAAATCTCCATTATTGCTTTCCGTTGTACCTGCTATGAGGTAGCCCCCATCTGTGGTTCCAGTTACTTTAAATGCTATTTCTGTTGAGGATCCACCAAAAGATTTCTCCCATTGAATGGTTTGCGATGAAACATTACCAGACAAAGCCAGCGCGCTTAAAAAGAAGACGTATCGCATGGTTACAAATTTAAAAAAATTAAACTAAGTTACAAATACAACGAAAAAAACGTTCAATCTTATCGCTGAAATATTATTCCAGAGTAATTAATCTTACTTTATCAGAACCCAAAAATTGGTTTCGTCCACTACTTTTTCAAAGCCTGCGGCTTCTACAATGGATTGGCATTCCGCCACATCTTCGCTCGAAAGAACGTCGCGATGAGGGTGTACCTCCATGAAAATCAGCTTAAAGTCTTTCAGCTTTTCACGGTTTTCACGCAGAAAGTCCAATTCTCCACCTTCAATATCCATCATCAATACGTCAAATTTCAACCCATACTTGCCCTCCAGATCCGCTACCGTTTTCCCCGCGACGATGATTTTTTCAGCGGTTTGGCGGCGGTTGCTGCTCGTCAATATGTTTTGCCCGATAAAAAACTCGTTGGTCGGGTTGTTGGAAATGATGCAATGTTCGATCTGAAAACTGCACTTGTTCCGCGCTTTATTCTCTTCGATGATAGGAAGAACGTTTGGGTTTGCTTCTACCACCACATGCCATTCCGGATGATCCAGCAAGCGATTGGTAAGGCAAGACACCACGCCGAGACAAGCTCCCAATTCGAGTACGGTAGCATTTTTGGGCAAAAATTGCTTCAAATAACGCCGCTCCTGTTTCTCGTAAAAATTGATCGGAAACTGTCCCCTGAACCGGATGTCCGTCATGTTAAACGGTATCACAAAATCCAGTCCTTCTACCTTATACGTTTTTTCAAAGAGCGTAAAGTATGTCCCAGCCAGATAGAGTTTTGTGTTGAATTTCAACAAGTTGAACTCTTTTCGAAGGCTTTGGAGCGTCATTGTTATTGAGTCATTGAGTAATGGGTCATTGGGTCATTAGGTCATTGGGTCATGCTGAATGACTTAATGACCAATGACCCAATGACGAGTGGCTTTTATTCAAATTTCACATCCAATGCCAGACCACGCAACTCGTGTACGAGTACGTTGAAGGACTCCGGAATGTTTGCATCAGGCAAATTGTCGCCTTTTACGATGGCTTCGTAAGCCTTCGCACGGCCCTGGATATCGTCCGACTTGTAGGTCAACAATTCTTGCAGGATGTTCGATGCACCATAGGCTTCGAGTGCCCACACCTCCATTTCACCAAAACGCTGACCACCGAACTGAGCTTTACCACCCAATGGCTGCTGTGTGATGAGCGAGTATGGTCCGATTGAACGTGCGTGCATCTTGTCGTCTACCATGTGCGAGAGTTTGAGCATGTAGATCACACCCACGGTCGCTTTCTGGTGGAAACGGTCGCCCGTTTCGCCATCGGAGAGGTAGGTTTGGCCGAGTTCCGGCAAACCTGCTTTTTCGATCCAGGCCGCGATCTCGTCGGTTTTTGCTCCGTCGAAAATCGGTGTGGCGAACTTGCAGCCAAGTTTTTCACCCGACCAGCCCAGTACGGTCTCGAAGATCTGTCCGAGGTTCATACGGGAAGGTACACCCAGTGGATTAAGCACCACGTCGACCGCAGTACCGTCTTCCAGGAATGGCATATCCTCCATGCGCACGATGCGGCTCACGATACCTTTGTTACCGTGGCGACCAGCGAGCTTGTCACCCACTTTGAGCTTGCGCTTTTTAGCGATGTACACTTTTGCCAGTTTCAACACACCTGCAGGCAATTCGTCACCAATGCTGATGTTGAATTTTTCACGCTTGTAACGGCCTACTTCCTCGTTGACTTTAATGCTGTAGTTGTGCAACAACCTCGAAATCAAGTGGTTGGTATGTTTGTCGCTGGTCCAGTTCAGGTAATCGACCTCTTCGTATTTAATGGTGTCGCGCAAGATTTGAACACTGAGTTTCGAACCTTTCGACACCATTTCTTCGCCGTAGATGCTGCGGATACCATTGGTGGTTTTGTCTTTGACCAAGAGTTGAACCTTATCCACGAGGATCGTTTTCAACTTGTTCAAAGCCACCAGGTGCTCGTCGTCAAGTTTATCGAGCAGGGCTTTTTCAGACTCTTTCTGCACCTTGTCTTTTTTGGCGCGGGCAAAAAGTTGCTTGTCGATCACCACCCCATTGATACTGGGTGGTACTTTCAGCGAAGCGTCTTTCACGTCGCCAGCCTTGTCGCCAAAGATTGCGCGGAGGAGTTTTTCCTCCGGGGTTGGGTCGGTTTCGCCTTTTGGTGTGATCTTACCAATCAGGATATCGCCTTCTTTCGCCCATGCACCGATGCGGATGATACCATTTTCATCCAGATCCTTCGTGGCTTCTTCGCTCACGTTCGGGATGTCCATGGTCAATTCTTCCTCACCCAATTTGGTGTCGCGTACGTCGAGTTCAAAGTGTTCAATGTGAATAGATGAGAAAACGTCTTCCTGCACCACACGCTCCGAAAGCACAATGGCATCCTCGAAATTGTAACCTTTCCATGGCATGAATGCCACTTTGAGGTTTTGGCCGAGGGCAAGTTCACCGTTTTCAGTAGCGTAGCCTTCGCAAAGGATATCGCCTGCTTCCACACGCTGTCCGCGACGCACGATGGGTTTCAAGTTGATGCAGGTACCTTGGTTGGTCCGCATGAACTTGGTCAGCGTGTATGTTTTACGCGCATCCTCGAAGGATACAAGCGTATCTTCCTCGGTGCGGTCGTAAAGGATCGTAATTTCGTTCGCGTCCACATATTCAACCACACCGGAGCCTTCAGCATTGATGAGCATGCGTGAGTCACGCGCTACTTTGGCCTCCAGGCCGGTTCCAACGATCGGAGATCTTGGACGGATCAATGGTACTGCCTGACGTTGCATGTTCGAGCCCATGAGTGCACGGTTGGCATCGTCATTTTCCAGGAACGGAATCAGCGAAGCCGAAACACCCACGATCTGGTTTGGCGCAACGTCGATATATTCAAGTTCATCCGGCGTAAGGATCGGGAAGTCACCGCTTTCACGCGCTTTCACACGATCGAGGAGGAATGCCCCACCCTCCCCTACCGGAGAGTTGGCCTGTGCGATCTTCATTTTATCCTCAGCCTCTGCGGAAAGATATTCCACATCGCCTGTCAGGATAACTTTGCCCTCTTTCACCTTACGATAAGGCGTCTCGAGGAAACCCATCTTGTTGATTTTCGCGTGGGTGCAAAGCGTCGAGATCAAACCGATATTCGGTCCTTCCGGCGTTTCGATGGTGCAAAGGCGACCATAGTGCGAGTAGTGCACGTCACGAACCTCAAAGCCTGCGCGTTCGCGAGAAAGACCACCTGGTCCGAGTGCTGAAATACGACGCTTGTGCGTGATCTCAGAAAGCGGGTTGGTCTGATCAAGGAACTGCGACAACTGGCTGGTTCCAAAGAATGAGTTGATCACCGACGAGAGCGTACGGGCATTGATCAGGTCAATGGGTGTAAATACCTCATTGTCCCGCACGTTCATCCGTTCGCGAATGGTCCGCGCCATACGGGCTAGACCCACGCCGAACTGAGCGTACAATTGCTCACCCACCGTCCGCACACGGCGATTGGAAAGGTGGTCAATATCGTCGATCTCCGCCTTGTTGTTGATCAAAGAGACGATATACCGCACAATGGCGATGATGTCTTCCTTGGTCAGTACCAGGTTGTTGTCGTCAATATTGGTCAGCAGTTTGCGGTTGATCTTGAAACGGCCTACTTCGCCAAGGTTGTAACGCTTGTCGGAGAAGAACAGTTTGTCAATGATACCACGGGCCGTCTCGTCGTCCGGGGGATCAGAACCGCGCAACTGGCGGTAGATATAGTTCACGGCTTCCACTTCGCTGGAAGTCGGATCTTTTGTCAGGGTATTGTAGATGATAGAAAAATCCTCTTCAATATCCTTGCGTTGCAGGATAATGGTAGGGACATTGGTATCATCGTCCAGAATGAGTTCGATGTTCTCTTCATCCAGAATTGCGTCGCGTTCGAGAATGATCTCGTTACGTGCAATGGACACCACCTCACCCGTGTCTTCGTCCACGAAATCTTCTGTCCAGGATTTGAGCACGCGGGCGGCAAGTTTGCGACCAACGGCCCCTTCCATATTCTCGCGGGTCACTGCCACCTCGTCAGCGAGGTTGAACAGGTCAAGAATCGCTTTGTCCGAATCAAAGCCGATGGCTCGGAGCAGCGTGGTGACGGGAAATTTCTTTTTACGGTCAATGTACGCGTACATGACCAGGTTGATATCGGTAGCAAACTCCATCCATGCGCCTTTGAACGGAATAACGCGCGCTGAATAGATCTTTGTCCCGTTGGGGTGATAGCTTTGGCCAAAGAATACGCCCGGCGAGCGGTGAAGCTGCGACACAATCACGCGTTCTGCGCCATTGATCACGAACGTCCCTTTCGGGGTCATGTAAGGGATATTCCCAAGGAATACATCCTGCACTTTCGTTTCGAAATCAATGTGCTCGGGGTCGTTACAGGTAAGGCGAAGTTTCGCCTTCAACGGCACCGAATAGGTAAGGCCACGTTGCATACACTCGTCAATGGTGTACCGCGGAGGATCGATGAAGTAATCGAGGAATTCCAGGTTGAAGATGTTCCGCGCATCAGCGATGGGGAAGTTTTCCTGGAACACACGGTACAGGCCCTCGTTGATACGATTGTCTGGAGTGGTTTCCAATTGGAAGTATTCCTGGAACGACTTCAACTGGATTTCTAGTAGGTCAGGGTAGTGACCGGCGAGACGTATTTTCCCAAAATTAGTACGTTCTTGAACGCCTGTTTTGGGGAATGTCTCGTTTGAGATGCCTTGGTTGGTCATATTTTTTTGCAAAAAATGCTGGTTGGCAATCTGGTTATTGGTTGATTGGTGTACTGGTGAGTGATAGGTAGAGAATATTGTCTAACTAAAACTACAATCCTGGTTACAAGTTTACCAATCACGAATCACCCATAAACTAATCACTAAAATAGACAACAAGAGGCTTGGCACTTCCCGCGTGGGGCGAGTGCCAAGCCTAACTGTCTGTCTATTTGTACTTTGAGTGAAAAGCGAGCATGGTGTCGAAATAAGCAAGTCAAGAATTCAGAGAAACAGTACCGGAATAAGAACCGAAGGCACTGTAAGCCCGAAGACCAGTCTTACTTGACTTCAACTACAGCGCCAGCAGCTTCGAGAGCCGCCTTGATGGACTCAGCTTCTGCTTTGTTCACGCCGTTTTTCAACGGGCTTGGTGCGCCGTCCACAAGATCTTTTGCTTCTTTCAAGCCAAGACCGAGGAGGTTTTTCACTTCTTTCACAACGTTGAGCTTGTTAGCGCCTGCGTCTTTCAGAATCACGTCGAATTCTGTCTTTTCAGCTGGTGCTGCATCGCCGCCGCCGCCTGCTGCGGGAGCCGCCATTGCTACTGCAGAAGCAGCAGGCTCAATACCGTAATCGTCTTTGAGGATACCAGCCAACTCGTTGGCTTCTTTAATCGTAAGGCCCACGAGCGTTTCAGCCAGTGCTTTCAAATCTGCCATGATGTAGAATTTTAAAAGTTGTTTGCGAAAATGTTGGAAAAAAAGGTTTTCAGCGGACTAATGGGGGTATGGTGCGAACTTGGAAGCCAATTTTTGAGTGGTAAATGTTAAGTGGTAAGTGATACTAAACTTTCGTGGCTAATCACTTAACACTTATCACTTATCACTAAGCACCTCTTTCTTCCAGCGTTTTCACGATACCGGCAATTTTAGAACCAGTAGCCGTGATTTGGCTGGCGAGGCGACGGCCCGGCGATTGGAGCAAGCCGATGATCTCTCCGACCATCTCTTCTTTGCTCTTCAGTTTGACCAGCAGCGCGAGTTGTTCGTCGCCGATGTAAACGGAGGAGTCAATGTAGGCTGCTTTCAAGAGCGGGCGCTCTTCTGTTTTCCGGAATTCTTCGAGCAATTTGGCCGGAGCCTTAGGGTTCGAAGAAATCAGAATGGTAGTTGGGCCACTCAGGCTGCCATACAGCGCTGCGTAGCCTTTTGATTCGGGTTCGCTTTCGAGAGCTTTCTGGATCAGGGTGTTTTTAGCCACCCTAACCTTGATGCCCTGGTCGAAGCACATCCGACGGAATTTATTGATTTTAGCAACGGTAAGCGTCGAAGAATCCGTGAGGTAGAAGAAGGAGGTATTTCCAAATTCTTCTTTGAGTTCTGCAATCGCTGCCGTTTTTTCGTCTCTGGTCATTTCAATCGAATTTGATAATGAGTCAATTTGAAAATGTGATAATGTAGAAATGTGACGATTTTGTAATGGACTAGAGTGATAATTCGGAAATTTGATGGTTACTCCATTATCACATTATCTCATTACACCATTATCACATTAAACCTTGATGGACTTTGGATCCACCGCAATGCCCGGGCTCATGGTGCTGGCTACCGATACTGTCCTCATGTAAATACCTTTAGAAGAAGACGGCTTCATTTTAACCAGTGTTGACACGAGTTCGTGTGCATTGTCGGCCAATTGTTCGGGTGTAAAGGATACGCGCCCGATAGAGGCGTGTATGATCCCGAACTTGTCCACACGGAAAGCGATTTTACCTTTTTTGACTTCGGAAACTGCGTTGGTGATATCGTTGGTGACCGTACCTGTCTTAGGGTTGGGCATCAGGCCACGAGGACCGAGGATACGTGCAACTTTACCCAGTTGAGCCATCACATTCGGAGTAGCGATGATCACGTCAATGTCCATCCAGCCCTCCGACACCTTTTGAATGTAGTCTTCGAGACCTACATAGTCAGCGCCTGCAGCTTTGGCTTCTTCCACTTTATCGGGCATACAAAACACCAGCACGCGCTTGGTTTTGCCTGTTCCGTGTGGCAGCGACACTGTGCCGCGCAGGGCTTGGTCGGCTTTGCGCGGATCCACCCCAAGGCGGACGTGCACATCGACCGATGCGTTGAATTTAGTCGTGTTGACTTCCTTTACAAGCGTCATTGCTTCGCTGAGCGAGTAGAGCTTGTCTGGGTCAACCTTCCCTTCAACGGCTTTGCGTTTTTTTGTTAACTTCTTTGCCATTGATTGTGTGTTAAGGTATAACGTCCCGATGGGCGGGACTCCCTTGTTATGGAGTGATTGGGTGATGGAGTGATCTAAAATCACTTCATCGCTTTATCACTTCATCGCTTCATTAATTTTGAATTTCTCCTTGCTCCGTTTGCCCCTTTGGCAGATCACCGGTGATCGTCACGCCCATGCTGCGGGCAGTACCCGCGATCATTTTCATGGCTGATTCGATGGTGAAGCAATTGAGGTCAGGCATTTTGCTTTCAGCGATGGTGCGGATTTGATCCCAGGTGACCGAACCTACCTTTTTACGGTTGGGTTCAGGCGAACCTTTACCTGGAGCAAGTTTTACCGCTTCAAAAAGCTGAATGGCTGCCGGAGGAGTTTTGATGATAAAGTCAAAGGTTTTGTCTTTATACACCGAAATGATGACCGGGAGGATTTTCCCCATTTGCTCGGTCGTTTGCGCGTTGAAGCGCTTGCAGAACTCCATGATGTTCACCCCTTTCGAACCGAGTGCCGGGCCAATAGGCGGTGCAGGGTTGGCTTGGCCACCTTTTACCTGGAGTTTGATATATACGTCTACTTCTTTTGCCATGATTGCAGAATGTGATAATTGGTCCGTTTGATAATTTGATAATGGAGGGATGCGACAATTATCACATTTCCTAATTATCTCATTATCACATTATTAAACCGCTGTCGTGCTTATTGTGGAAGCGAGCCTGGGAGAACAGGCATCAAGCAAGCTGCGTCAGCTGATTTTTTCGACTTGTAAAAAGTTCAACTCTACTTCTGTACCGCGCCCAAATATCTTTACGATCACCTTGAGCTTCTTTTTCTCTTCATTCACCTCCTGAACATCTCCAATAAACTCAGCGAATGGTCCGTCTATAATTTTCACGGTTTCATTCACGAGGAATGGTTCGCTCAGCGTTTCACCAGATTCAGTGCTTTCGTCCACCTTACCCAGGAGGCGGTTTGCTTCAACATGAGTCATTGGGAGCGGATCTTCCTTTCCCAGAAAATGAATCACATTGGGTACATCCGCAATCATTTTCGCCACATCCCCTTTCAATTTAGATCCGTATGCTTCTACCAGAATATAGCCTGGCAGCAGGTTGCGCTCTTGCATCACTTTCTTCCCGTTGCGCACTTTATAAACCTTCTCCGTCGGTACAATAACATTGAAGACAATGTTCTGCCAGCCGGAACGCTCTATTTCCAGCAGTATCCGTTCCTGAATTTTTTTCTCCTTACCACTGATAACGCGCAGGGAGTACCATTTTTTATCCTCAGCAGAAGCGGAGGTCAGCTCTTTGTCTTGGCTCATACTTTTGGATGTGGATTGCAGAAAGAATATTGGCAAAACCGGTCAAATCCGATTAAAGACCATAAATACCTTTCTTAATTACGATACCGCAAGCGTTGTCCATGAGAAAAATGAGTAGCGCAAGGACGCCCGATGTAACCAACACAACCATCGTGCTTTCTTGCAATTGCGCGGCGGTAGGCCAATGCACTTCTTTGGTCAGCTCGTGATAGCTCTCTTTCAGGTAAAGTGTCAATTTTTCCATTGTAAACCTTTGATGTTACCCTTGTGTTAAAAAAGTCCGTTGCCCCACAAACGGGGGAACGAACGACGAAACGTTGGTTAACTTATTTGCTATGCAGGGGCAGCAGGGATCGAACCCGCAGCCTACGGTTTTGGAGACCGTCACTCTACCAGTTGAGCTATGCCCCTGTGTCAGTTCGCAGTAAGCAGTTGCAGTGAGCAGTGTTAAACTGCCGCCTGCAACTGCCACTGCTTACTTATTTAGTCCAGAATCTCCGTCACCTGGCCAGCGCCCACGGTACGACCACCTTCGCGAATAGCGAAACGGAGGCCTTTTTCCATAGCGATGGTGCTGAGGAGCTTCACTTCAAGTTCAATGTTGTCACCAGGCATTACCATTTCAACGTTGGCTGGTAGTTTGCAATCGCCCGTTACGTCCGTTGTACGGAAGTAGAACTGTGGACGGTAGCCATTGAAGAAAGGCGTGTGACGGCCACCCTCGTCTTTCGAGAGGACGTACACAGAACACTTGAAGTGTTTGTGTGGTTTCACAGAACCTGGTTTGCAAATTACCATACCACGACGGATGGCTTCTTTGTCGATACCACGGAGCAGGAGACCTGCGTTGTCGCCAGCTTCACCGCGGTCAAGCAGTTTGCGGAACATTTCTACACCGGTGATAACGGACTTCAGCATTTCGCCTTCAGCCTGCATACCGAGGATGTCTACTGCATCACCTACGTTAATAACACCGCGCTCAATACGACCGGTAGCAACTGTACCACGACCAGTGATCGTGAATACGTCTTCCACAGGCATCAGGAACGGCTTGTCAGTTTCACGTACAGGCTCTGGAATTTCAGAGTCGCAGGCATCCATCAGTTCCATGATCTTGTCTTCAGCCGCCTGGTCGTTTCCGCCGAGCGCGTTGATAGCAGAACCCTGGATGATCTTAGCGTTGTCGCCATCGAAGCCATAAGAAGTCAGCAGCTCACGGAGTTCCATGTCTACCAGTTCAAGCATCTCCGGGTCGTCCACGAGGTCAACCTTGTTCATAAACACTACGATGTTCGGTACACCTACCTGACGGGCGAGCAGGATGTGCTCACGCGTTTGAGGCATTGGGCCGTCTGTAGCAGCACAAACAAGAATAGCACCGTCCATTTGAGCGGCGCCCGTGATCATGTTTTTGATGTAGTCGGCGTGACCCGGGCAGTCCACGTGAGCGTAGTGACGGCCAACCGTCTCATATTCAACGTGTGCAGTGTTAATGGTGATACCGCGCTCTTTTTCTTCAGGAGCCGCGTCAATAGAATCATAGTCTGTCTTTTTTGCCAGACCTTTTTTCGAAAGCACATAGGTAATGGCAGCCGTCAGCGTAGTCTTGCCGTGGTCAACGTGACCGATCGTGCCAATGTTTACGTGCGGCTTGGTGCGCTGGAATGTCTCTTTTGCCATTGTAAAAGACTTTTAAATCTAAAAGTTAAAGTGAAAAAAATGGTTTAATAATGTGACAATTCGATAATGTGATGATGTGATAACATTGTAAACCTGTCTTTACCACATTGAGAAATTATCCGCTTATCACTTCCTTTTGAGCTGTTGATGAGATTTGAACTCACGACCTCTTCCTTACCAAGGAAGTGCTCTACCCCTGAGCTACAACAGCAAAGCCATGAAGCGATTGAGCGATGAAATGATAAAGTGATGATAGGCACTCGCTTTATCACTTCATCGCTTTATCACTTCATGTTCGGTGAGCGGCGGACGAGGTTCGAACTCGCGACATTCAGCTTGGAAGGCTGACACTCTACCAACTGAGTTACCACCGCTTTAACCGCCGTAGCGCCGCCGTAGGCGGTGCGAAGGCGGTTTTTTCATCTGCCATACCTTTAGGCTTTTCTAAGCTAGGCAAACTTTGTTGCGAAAACCTGTTTTTACCGTGGCTGTAGGGGCAGAACCCGCCTTCGCCTTAAATGGCTGTGCGGGCTACCCGCCTTCGCACCGCCTTCGGCGGCGCTATGGCGGGTAAAGTGGGGGTGGTGGGATTCGAACCTACTCAGCGGTGAAGCAACAGAGTTACAGTCTGTCCCGGCTCTCCGACTCCGGGGCACCCCCATGGTGCATTTGCTTTTTTAAATTCTACATTTTCCTGTTTTACATTTTGCGGTTTAAAACAGCAAAACCGAAAAACCGGAGAATGTTAAATGAAAAATTTTCAGAGCCACTAGAGGGACTCGAACCCCCGACCAGCTGATTACAAATC
>JAUSMG010000233.1 GCA_030645295.1 Saprospiraceae bacterium
TACTGGGTCAGATGTCCCGGGAGAGTAGGTCGGTGCCAACTCAATTTAACAAAATGCCTCGTTGTCTTCGGACAGCGGGGCATTCTTGTTTGGCGGTCTACCCTATTCATGGCTCATTTCCCGGCCGTGTAGAGCAGTTGCTTAAGAATCTCAGCCGGTTGACTGCTAGTGGACTAGTCGGCAAACTGGCCATTGCGCCCAATAATAAAGTATTGTGGGATGGCTTCTACCCCAACTACTCGCTTTATCCAAAAGAAAACTATCACGCCAAATTGTAATTTTGTGGAGAAATCTCCCCAAATTCAGCCCGCCAAAGAACCAGTCACCCATCCACCAGTCTACCAACAGACTACTGGACATTTTAACACTGGACGTTAGACACGATTCAGCAAATGCATGATTTTCAAGTTTTTAGAGTGCAAATCCAAAGTCCAATGTCAAAATGTCCAGTAGTCTGGTCTACCAATCCACCAGTCACCACTCCACCAATCACTATCCATGCTTTTTAACCTCGCAAAACAAGACTCCATCGCCAATCGTTTTGTAGCGGAGCTACGCAATGTAGAAACCCAACAAGACCGATTCCATTTCCGCCGCAATCTGGAGCGTTTGGGGGAAGTGCTGGCTTATGAGATCTCCAAAACACTAGTCTACGAACCCGTTGTTGTTGAAACCCCGCTTGGTGCTGCTACAGTGATGCTTCCAGCGCAACGCATTGTATTGGCTACCATCCTTCGCGCAGGACTACCTTTCCACCAGGGTATGTTGAACTATTTTGACACAGCAGACAGCGTGTTTATTGGCGCATATCGGAAACACCACAAGGACGGCTCTTTCGAGATACAACTTGATTATGTAAGCAAGGTTAACTTAGACGGCTGCGTGCTCATCCTTGCCGACCCTATGCTAGCAACCGGTGCATCCTTGAACCTGGCGCTGAAAGAACTTGAACGCTTTGGAAACCCTGCTGCAATACATATTGCTGTCGTGGTTGCCAGTGTTGCGGGGGTGGAAGCGGTGCGCAGACGTTGGCCAAAAGCCCGCATTTGGGCGGGTGCTGTGGACGAGGAACTTACGGCTAAATCTTATATCGTTCCGGGTTTGGGGGATGCCGGGGATCTGGCATTTGGAGAGAAGCTGTGAACTTTTTCCGACCTTTGCCCCTATGGTACTAGAAGCCAAAGACATCCATAAATCATACGGCCCCCTGGAAATCCTCAAAGGGGTGAATCTCGAAATTCCCAAGGGCGAAATCCTGAGCATCGTCGGCAAGTCCGGCGCTGGCAAAAGCACGCTGCTGCATATCCTGGGCACACTCGATTGGGCTGATAAAGGCGAGATGACCATCGCCGGGCAGCGTATCAAATCATTGAATGCCAATCAATTGGCCGCATTTAGAAATCGCCACATCGGGTTTGTGTTTCAATTCCATCATTTATTGCCGGAATTTACTGCACTTGAAAACGTGTGTATTCCTGGCTTTATCCAACGCAAAAATGATGCAGATGTGAAACGACGGGCCGAAGAGTTACTCGATTATCTCGGCCTGCACGACCGACTTAGCCATAAGCCTATGCAACTCTCTGGCGGTGAACAGCAACGCGTGGCAGTGGCACGAGCGCTCGTTAATCAACCCGACATCATCTTCGCAGACGAGCCTACGGGAAACCTCGACTCCTCTGCCTCCAAAGACTTACACCAACTCATCCGCCAACTCCGCAACGATTATGGACAAACCTTTGTTATTGTGACCCACAATAAGGAATTGGCCGAACTTTCAGACCGGTGCCTGGAAATGAAAGACGGGCTTCTGGTGTAGCGTTTCAAACAGCAAAACCGGATAACAGGAAAATATACAATGAAAAATTGTGCCCACCCGACCCCTCTTCGCGGTTTTGCATTTTACATTTTGCATCTTGTATTTTGCGGATCTCTACTGAGCGTCTCCTGTGCCGCTCCGCGCAAACCAGCCAGTGATCTTCAAGCCGTTAAGTTTTCTGAACGCCCTAAAAATATCATTTTCCTGATCGGGGATGGCATGGGCGCTGCGCAAGTATCGGCGCATATCTATTGGATGGGCGTGGGCAAAACGGTGTTCGAAAAATTCCCGGTAGTAGGCTTTCACAAGAGTCACGCTTATGATTACCGGGTGACGGATTCGGCAGCGGGCGCCACTGCATTTGCCTGTGGTCAGAAGACCACACTCGGCGCCATTGGGGTATTGCCTCCAGACGAACGCCCTTGTCCCACTATTCTAGAAGATCTTGATCGTCAAGGGTTTGCGACCGGAATGGTAACAACCTGTACAGCCACCCACGCCACCCCAGCCTGCTTCATCTCCCACAGTGAACTGCGGGCCTTTACAGAAGATATTGCGCTTGATTACCTCCGGACTCCCTTCGATTGCCTCATTGCTGGCGGAGAAAACATGTTCGGTCTGCGCCCCGACAAGATCAATTTGCTGGACTCGCTTCGTGCACGCGGCTATGTAGTGCGGCGCGGCATCGGTTTTAATGATCTCCCGCTCGACGGCTCCCGGCCTTTTGTGAATTTTACCAATGAAATGGAGCCCCCAACAGCTTCTGCCGGACGGGAATATCTGCCACGCGCAACCCGTTTGGCCTGCAATTTTCTGCAAAAACGCTCCGAAAAAGGCTTTTTTTTAATGGTTGAAGGTAGCCAGATCGATTGGGCCAGCCACACCAACGATCGCAATTGGCTCCGGGCTGAAATGGCCGACTTTGATAAAACAGTGCGGGCAGCGTTGGAATTTGCGGCTTCTAATGGGGAGACGCTGGTGGTCGTAACAGGCGATCACGAGTGCGGTGGGCTTGCACTGAATCAAACGGAATTGCGCAAACAGTTCAAGCCCGAATTTACCTCTAAAGTACATACGGCAGCCATGGTTCCCGTGTACGCCTTCGGTCCTCAGGCTGAGTCGTTTTCGGGGATTTATGAGAACACGGAGATATATTTCAAAATGCGCGCTGCATTGGGGTTTAAAAGTTTCAAGTAAAAAGTAGCAAGTTTAAAGTGGCAAGTTTAAAGTGGCAAGTAGTGCCTTGGCTAAGTGCTACTTGAAACTTGGGACTTGAAACTTGTCACTTGAAACTTGTCACTTGTCACTTGAAACTTGTCACTTGAAACTTGAAACTTGACACTTGAAACTTGTCACTAACCCCTTTTTTAAAATTTCCTTTGGAAATCCCCCCCAGAAACACCCTTACTTCAAAACTTTCGGGAACATTCCTTTTGAATTCATAAACTATTGCCCTACTTTTGCCCCGCTAAAAGCGGATGGATAGGCAATAACTGCCGTTTGACCCTCGGAAATTCGCTTTAGGTAATGATGAATGATGAATGATGGATGATGAATTTTGTTTCATCTTCTATTATTCGGAGATTCATCATTCAACATTCATCATTTATCATTCAAAAAATGGCAGTTTACTACAGCAAAGAAAAGATCGCCGAAATCACGACGAAGTACGGCGAAAACCCAAACGACACTGGTAACACAGAAGTACAAGTAGCGCTTCTTACTTACCGCATCGAGTGTCTTTCAGATCACCTTCGGAAGTTCAAAAAAGACCACTCCACACGCCGTGCCCTGCTTACCATGGTAGGCCAGCGCAAAAGTTTTTTGTCTTACTACGCTAAGAAAGACATTTACAAATACCGCGCGCTCATCGAAAAACTCGGTCTGCGTAAATAATCAACCCTTACAAAATCCGTCCCGTTTCAATGAATCGGGGCGGATTTTTTTGAATTCCCCAAAAGTCGCCTGAAACCCGCCTGCCTTAATAAATCCGTCCCGAGAAAAGGGGCGTTCAGATATTTTTCACCCGTCCGGGTTTGTGCAGAGCAATGCGCTTTTCGCTAAAAATGCCCCTCAGACACGGGGAAAACTTGCCAAAAACGGGGATTAATGTTCCCCCACACAAAGACACAGGTTATGATGTATGATGTATGATGTATGAACAAGAAACGATTTATGTTTCATACATCATACATCATACATCATACATCTCGGCTTCGCCGCCTGCCTCTTTGTGTGATTTTTTCGGTTTTTGCGCATTTTCCCACGGCCTGAATTGGCTTTTTCTGTGAACTGCTACTGCTAAGTGCCACTGCCAACTGCCAACTGCTTCTAAACCTCGGACACAACCTTATCTTAAACAATGGGAAAGCAAATCCCGCTGCGTACCACGTTCAATCTGCCGGACGGACGTGAGATCGCACTCGAAACGGGCAAACTAGCCGCGCAAGCTGACGGCGCTGTTCTGCTCCAAATGGGTGACACGATGCTTCTATGCACGATTGTCAGTGCCCTCAAGGCCAAAGAAGGCCAACCTTTCTTCCCGCTTTCAGTGGATTACCAGGAAAAATATGCCGCTGTGGGTCGTATCCCTGGCAACTTTTTCCGCCGGGAAGCCCGGATTTCAGATTATGAAATCCTCATTTGCCGTCTCGTGGACCGTGCCCTGCGCCCGCTCTTCCCTGATGGTTACATGAACGACACGCAGGTGATCATCAACCTCATCAGCGCCGACAAAGACATCATGCCAGACGCTTTGGCTGGTCTGGTCTGTTCGGCAGCCGTTGCGGTAAGCAACATCCCTGTTGAAGCCCTCTTCTCAGAGGTTCGTGTAGCACGGATCAACGGCGAGTTCGTCATCAACCCGGGACGCAAAGCCCTCGAAGCAGCGGACATGGATTTCATCGTTGCGGCGACCAAAACCGACATCACGATGGTGGAGGGTGAAGCAGACGAATGCCAGGAGGAAGAACTCGTGTCGGCCATGAAATTCGCGCACGAAGCCATTAAAGTCCAAATTGAAGCTCAGGAAAGACTCGCGGCACTGGTTGGTGAAAGCGCTACCGTGAAACGTGCGTTGCCCGAAGTGCCCGAAAACGAAGCGCTGAAAATGCGCATCGAAGCCCTTGCAAGTCCTGATATCTACACCCTTGCCCGCAGCGCCTCTGACAAAGATACGCGCAAAATGCGCCTGGATGAGATCAAGACCGAAACGATGGCCAAGGTGCTCGAAGAGTTTGGCGACGAAACTATGGCTGAATGGAAACTGGCTGCTGAGCGCTATTTTGACAAGATTAAAAAGCACGTCATCCGCGACATGGTGCTGACCGACAGCAGGCGTCTTGACGGGCGCAAGTTCGACGAAGTACGCAGCATCTGGTGCGAAGTGGATTATTTGCCCTCTGCACACGGTTCAGCCCTCTTCACACGGGGCGAAACGCAATCGCTCACTTCGCTTACCCTTGGTACCAAGCAGGACAAAGCATTGATTGATATCGCGCTCGATCCACACGACGAGAAGTTCCTGTTGCACTACAACTTCCCGCCCTATTCTACGGGCGAAGTGAAACCGATGCGCGGCCCCGGTCGCCGGGAGGTCGGCCACGCCAATCTGGCGGCCCGTTCTATCCGCAAGGTGTTCCCGGCTGATTTTGCCTACACCGTGCGCGTAGTGTCCGACATCCTTGAGTCGAATGGCTCTTCCTCCATGGCTACCGTGTGCGCAGGTTCGCTCGCGCTTATGGATGGCGGTGTGCCGTTGAAGGCGCCTGTAGCAGGCATTGCCATGGGTGCCATCGCGGATGAAAAAGGCCGCATTGCGATCCTTTCTGACATCCTCGGCGACGAGGACGCCTTGGGTGATATGGACTTCAAAGTGACTGGAACTGCCAACGGCATTTGTGGTACACAGATGGACATCAAGATCGATGGAATGCCTTATGAGATGCTTACCAAAGCACTCCTGCAAGCCCGCGCCGGACGAATCCACATTCTGGGTGAGATGGCAAAAGCGCTTGATACCCCCCGGGAAGACCTCAAGCCACATGCTCCACGGGTGGTTGAGTTCCGCATAGAGCGCGACTACATTGGCGCGGTCATCGGACCTGGTGGCAAGATCATTCAAGAAATGCAGCGCCAAACCGGCACGACCATCAGCATCGAAGAGGACGAAAAAGGCGGCATCATAGCCATATTCGGTCCCAATAAGGAGGCGCTTGATTCGGCTTATGCCCGCATCCAGCAAATCGTGTTTATGCCCGAGGTGGGTTCGATATTTGAAGGTGAAGTGGAAGAACTGGCCGATTACGGTGCATTTATCAAATTCAAAGGCAAAACGGGATTGTTGCACGTTTCAGAATATGACCATCGTCGCATCGAGCACATCAGCGAAGTGCTGAAAGTAGGCGAAACGGTCAAGTTCAAAATTCTGGACGTAGATCCTAAAACGGGCAAGATGAAACTCTCGCGCCGTGCTATAGTAGCCAAACCTGACGGCACGATGCCGACCGATGAGGAGAACGACGCCCGTGCGAATCGCGGTGGCGGTGGCGACCGCGGTGGCGATCGCCGTGGCGGCGGTGGCGGGGGTGGTCGCGGTGGTGACGACCGTCGCGGTGGCGGCGGCGGCCGTGGCGGCGATGATCGTCGCGGTGGAGGCGGAGGCGGTGGCTTTGGCGGTGGAAGAGGACGATAGTTAACGACTTTTAGAGGATTGGGGGACATTGAGTTACCCAGTCGATTGCAGGATATAACCCCGTTGAGCGTATGCTTGACGGGGTTTTTTATTATTGTAAAAGGCTTGGATTTGCTAGAGACGGTGGCTTGCGTTTTTTAAGGACTATTGTATCTTACGGCGAAAAGTCACTTACCTATGCGACACCTCCTACCCGCCTTTTTTACGCTTTTCAGCCTGTCCATCTTCGCGCAAACTTTCCCCACACCCCCACAGTTTTTTATCGAAACCTGTGTCCCGGTACCGAGCGATACCATTCGTGTGTGCGACGGCACGGACTGCGACTTTAACAATGACGAGTTACAAGCGGCACTCAATGCTGCCCAGGCAGGCACCGTTATCTTGCTTGAAGCGGGCGCCATTTATACCAGCCCCTTCACGCTTCCGGAAAAACCAGCATCCCCTGGCTGGATCACCGTGCGCACTGCCGCTCCGGACGCTGCACTTCCGCCGGCCAATACCCGCATAACACCGGCTTTTGCATCGGTGTTACCCAAAATCATCGCGCCGCCATTTTTGCAGGCCATCGTCACCCAGAGCCGTGCGCACCACTGGTATTTTCTCGGCGTTGAGTTTGCCAGCGCAGCATTCAGCTATAACATCGTAGCGATCGGAACCAGCGAAACCAGCGAAGCCAACCTGCCGCATGACCTGACTTTCGACCGCGTGTATGCCCACGGCCACCCGACCCAGGGAAGCCGCCGCGCTTTTGCTGGCGATGGTTTTCGAATTGCACTGGTGAATAGTTGGGTGAGCGACTGCAAGGAAGTCGGAGCGGACAGTCAGGCCTTCTGCGCCTGGAACGGCACGGGGTTCAAACTTGTCAATAACCCTGGTCGGTAAAGAATATTTTTGAATTGAAAAATGCCCAGCGCTTGTGGGTGCAAGGCAATGTAATGGAACAAAATTGGGCCCATGCGCAAACAGGTTTTGCTGTGCTTTTCACACCGCGCGGTGAAGCGGGCGCTACGGACTGGGGCCGGGTAAACGACATACTTTGGGAAGACAGATATCGGTGCTAACCTGGACTCTGTAATGCTGCGCACGGCGGGCGCTATTCCGGGTATTTTTATGAGTTGCCCCGATGCGACAAGTTCAGTTACGTCGCCGTTCGACGACCTAGTTGCTTTGACTGTTTTTCCAAACCCTGGCACAGCAAGTTTTACGGTGCAAGGTTTTACCCCGGAAGCCATGCAGGCCGGAGGCGCAACGATGATTGAAGTTTGGGATGTCCGGCCTGCCTGCGCTCCGTTTCCTTCGCAGGAGCAACGGTGAACACCGAGGGGCTGCCCGACGGGCTGTATCTGATTCGTGTTTTGGAAAAAAATCGGGTACAGGTAATAAAATGGGTAAAAGGAAGCCAGTAAAAATTCGCTTGCCTGTCAATCAATGACATTTAAAGTAGTCAAAGGGCTCCAGACACTCCTGACAACGAAACAAGGATTTGCAAGCGGTAGAGCCAAATTGAGAGATCATCTCTGTGTCCGTAGAGCCACAATGCGGACAAACCAATGCCCGGCGTTCGCCCATTAAAGCCTTTTTATCAAGGCTTGCTTCGGCGGGCGGCGCGATGCCGTATGCCTGAAGTTTTTGGCGACCTTCTGCGGACAGCCAATCCGTCGTCCAGGCAGGGGAGAGTACCGTTGTTACCCGGACGTTTTCAAAACCACCTTCCTGCAACGCGGCACGGATGTTTACCTCGATCACCCCCATGGCAGGGCAACCGCTGTAAGTAGGCGTGATCACAACTTCCAGCGCACCATCGTCGGCCAAGCGCACATCACGTATGATTCCTAAGTCATTCACCGTGAGTACGGGGACTTCCGGGTCCGTCACGGATTCGAGTAGGTGACGGGCTTTCTCGAGAAGTTGATTATGGCTTGGCATTGCCATACGCATCTTGCCAGGCCATCACACCGCCCTTCAGGTTGAGCACATTTTTAAAGCCATTGGCGAGTAAGAGCCCTTGAGCCATGGCCGAGCGGGAACCGGATCGGCAGTGCACTATAATTTCATCGCCTTTATGGTCTTCTAATTCATCCATCGAATTTACGAGCGTATTGAGTGGAATGAGTTGCGCGCCGAGGTTGAATTCTTCGAATTCCCAGGGTTCGCGCACATCGATGAAAACGAATTTTTCGCCCGCTTGGAGCTTTTTGCGGAGGTCTTGAACTGTAATTTCCATGTGCGAAGGTTTTGAAAAAAATTGGATTCTATTTAGGTCAGCTACTAATTACACAAATTTTCATGAATTAGATACCGTTTTGGACTGATTTAGCGCAAATACTTGCGAAAAACAGTCGCCAATCAATAGTTGCCAAATCTACAAAATCTTGATTCAGAACATTTCCCCCTACCCTTCCTACTTTTGCGGCTCATTTAAAAAAAACATGGCAAGAAAGCAATATACCCTCCCCAATATATTCATCCACGGAATCGCGGATCGGGGCAAAGGGGTAGGACGAACCGATGAAGGCATGGCCGTTTTTGTAGATGGAGCTGTACCCGGCGACGTGGTAGATGTATTCGTGCAAAAAAAGAAAGGAGGTTTTGCAGAAGGCAGGGTGGAGACGATTGTAACGCCCTCGCCTGACCGCATAGAGGCCTTTTGCCAGCACTTTGCGATCTGCGGAGGCTGTAAATGGCAAAATCTGGATTACCCGGCACAACTGCGGCACAAGCAGCAGGTGGTGGATGACGCGCTGAGACGAATTGGCAAAATTGAAATTGGCGAATTTCTGCCCATTCTTGGCGCACCGGAGACGGTCTTTTATCGGAATAAATTGGAGTTTGGATTTTCCAACAAACGATGGGTTTTAGAGGGGGAGTTCTCCAAAGAGGCCGAATATCCACCAGCATCACTTTATGGTCTGGGCTTCCACAAGGCAGGTTTTTTTGATAAGATCATTGATATCCAGAAATGTTGGCTGCAAGCCGAGCCATCTAATTTATTGCGCAATACCTGCCGGCAAATCGGGATTGACCAAGAGCTGGAGTTCTATGACCCGCGTCACCACAAGGGTTTTTTGCGCAATCTGATGCTGCGACTCACCACCACGGGAGAGTTGATGTTGCTCGTTAGTTTTGCACAGAACCGCCCCGATGCCATTGCCCGATATTTGGATGCAGTTCTGGAAAAATTCCCCGACCTTACGACGCTGGTGTATTGCATCAATACGAAGTTGAACGACTCCATGTTCGACCTTGAAATGCAGACCTATCGCGGCAAAGGTTTTGTGGTGGAACAATTGGGCGACCTGAAATTCAAGATCGGGCCCAAGTCGTTTTTCCAAACCAATTCCTTGCAAGGCAAGCAGTTGTACGATGTGGCCGCCGAGTTCGCCGGGCTGACCGGGAATGAAAATGTGTATGATTTGTACACCGGTACAGGGAGCATTGCACTTTACCTTGCGCGGTATTGTAAATCGGTGGTGGGCATTGAAGAAATACCGGAAGCCATCGCGGATGCGGAGGAAAATATGCGGCTGAACGGCATAGAAAACACCACCTTCTATGCCGGCGATGTGAAATCCATATTATCCCCTGAGTTTGTGGAAAAACATGGTCGGCCGGATGTCCTGATCACCGATCCGCCACGTGCCGGGATGCACCCAAAGGCTGTAGCGTTTTTACTTGAATTGGCGGCTCCGCGTATTGTATATGTCAGTTGCAACCCTGCCACTCAGGCGCGTGATCTTCAATTGTTGTCTGAGAAATATGCAGTCTTGAAAGTTCGGCCTGTGGACATGTTTCCCCATACCCATCATATTGAGAATGTTGCGTTGTTGGAGTTGAAGGATGTTGGACTTTAGACTTTGGACGTTGGACTTTGGACTTTGGACTTTTGACTTTAGACGTTGGACAAAAGGACGTTGGATTTGATTGGTTGAAAATTGTGCCCAACATCTTTATCCAACAAATCAAATCCAACGTCCAACGTCTAAAGTCCTTTTGTCTAAAGTCCTATTGTCCAATGTCTAAAGTCCTTTTGTCCAAAGTCCATAAATCAAAATAAAATGTTCAGCCTACTCAGCAAATTCATCTTCTGGCTTATTGGCTGGAAAATCACCGGGCACTACCCGCGCGAACTGACGCACGTGGTCATTGCTGTGGCGCCGCACACTTCCACCTGGGATTTTCCTATCGGTATATTGACCAATAGTGCCGGGAAGTTCCACGCGAACTACATGGGCAAGCATACGCTTTTCAAGCCGCCGTTTGGGTTCATTTTTCGTTGGTTGGGCGGCATCCCGGTAGACCGCTCCAAAAACCACAACCTCGTGGCTGCCACGGTGGAAGCATTCAAGCGCGAGCCACGGATACACCTGGTTATTGCGCCCGAAGGAACCCGCAAAAAAGTAGACAAATTGAAAACAGGGTTTTACCACATTGCCCGGATGGCGGGTGTTCCGATCTGTTTGTGCAAATTTGATTATGCTAAACGCGAGGTGTTTTTTGACCCTGTACTTTTTTACCCGACTGATAATGAGGCCGCTGATATGGCCCACATCTGGGAATATTTTAAGGGCGTGAAGGGCGGGAATCCAGAAATGGGCGTGGGTAGTTAGGCAGCGGCCCACCCAAGCCTCCGTATCTTAGACCCATATTTCCCCTCCGTTTTTACGCTCCATTCTTTCAAACGCCTGTTTTTATGAAAAGCCGATTTTTACCCGCTTTACCCGCCGTAGCTTTCCTGTCCGTCAAGCCTTGGCAGGCGGGAGTGAAGGCGGGCATCCTCCTCCTTTCCATTTTTCTTACCTCGAATCTCTCTGCACAACAGGACAGTATCAAGATCTTTGGCCTTGTACAACCTACTTGTGCTTGTTTTGGTAGTATTGATATTGGTGTAACCGGCGGGCCCATGCAACCCCCTTCCACGAGTTATGCTTATTTTTGGTCCAACGGTTCCACCACCCAGGACCTGTTCAACCTTTGTCCCGGTCAATATTGCGTCACAGTCAGCAATGGGAATACCAATATTGCACCTGGTATTATGTGCTTTACAGTACAGCAAATTCCTTATACCCCGCTTGAAATTATTTCCAGTAACACAGCCCCTTGTAATTTCGACTCCTCGGGTGTCAATGATTGCGAAAAAGTGTGCCCCGGCATTACGGTTACCTATTCTGTGTCGGTGCCAAACCCAAATGGTACCAGTTCGCCCATTGGATGGCAGGTATCAGGTGCCGTTTATTGGGTCGTAAATACCAATAACTCCCCTTTCTTCTCCAGCATCACGGTTACCTGGGGAGGCCCCGGTACAGGGAGTGTCACCGTATTTACGGATGGTGCAGGGGGACTGAACTGTTCGGGGGAAGACGCCTTATGTGTTACAGTCATTGAAGAACCGGAAGCCCTATTTTCAAGTAGCCCTGCTGCTGTGATTGCAGGTGGCCCGCTCCAGGTTTGTTTGGGACAAATAGTCAATTTTCAAAACCTCAGCACTGGGGGTGCGGATTCCTACGAATGGCTATTTAGCGATGACCTCAGTACAAGTTCAAGTGAAAATCCGCAACATACTTACCTCATTCCGGGGATGCACACCGTTCGGCTCATAGCCCGGAGTGAGTGTCTTTGCTCCGATACTACCTTAATGACGGTGGAAGTGCTCAATGCCCAGGCCCCTACACTCGACTGTGTATCAACCATTTGTCCCGGTGAAACGGTCACCTATACCGCTTCGAATGGTTGTGCGCCTTTCTCCTGGACAGTAAGCGGAGCGGGCACGGTGCTCAATGGGGGCACGCCAATGTCCGACACCATCTCCGTGCAGTGGAACGGCGGCCCAATCGGCACCATAACACTGGGCGCACAACCCTGCTCCGGCGCAGCATGCCCCTTGGCCGGAGTGATCGAAATCCCGATCATAACCAGCAATGCCCAGATCGTGGGCGAGGAACGTGTATGCCCGGGCGCCACCGAGGTTTACACCATTGAACCTTTTGGTGGAACCGGATTTGTATGGACCCTGCCCACAGGCGGGATCATCGTGGATGGGCAAGGCACCAACCGCGTCACGGTGCAATGGAACACGTTCCCCAATCCAGCCCCTGCTGCTGATCACTCGCTGTACGTTCAATACACCAATTGTTATCTCGGCTGCGGGGGCGCAGATCTCATTCATATACGCATCCTTCCGTCTTTTTCGATCAGCGGCCCCATAGAGATTTGTGAAAATGAAAGCGGCCCATACACCGCCACCTTCAATCCCAGCAACTCCCCTATTCTCTGCGATTGGATCCTCACAGCCCCAGATGGAAGCGCGTCCTGGACTTCGATAGCGGCCAGTGTGGTCGCCATCCCATTTTTGAGCAGCCCTGGCGTTTATCGGCTTTCAGCGACCCCTGCCGATCCGAATCAGACTTGCTCCAATGAAGCCGATTGGGCCGTCAGCGTTCGTGCGCTTCCGGCCGATCCGACCAGTATTTTGGGCGAAACCAATATTTGTCCCGGAACGGCTTATACTTACGAAGCCACGGGTTTGCCTGCCGGATCC
The DNA here is from genome assembly GCA_030645295.1 of Saprospiraceae bacterium. Taxonomy (GTDB): domain Bacteria; phylum Bacteroidota; class Bacteroidia; order Chitinophagales; family Saprospiraceae; genus M3007. The sequence continues at coordinate 13,048 of JAUSMG010000233.1, forward strand.
AACATTCGGTGGACGGTAAAAAACGGGGCCGGAGCAACGCAGACCCTGGCCGGAAACCCGCTCAATGTGACTTGGGGAAATACGGGCCCTTATTGGCTCAGCGCTGCTCAGGTCAGCAAAGATGGTCTTGGCTGCCTCTCTGATACCGTGGGCCTGGTGGCAACCCCCATAGTGGCCCCTACCCTTTCAGGAACGTCCATTGTTTGTGAAGATACGAAGGGTAGTTACGCCATGCTTAACCTTCAAAATGTTGACATTCAATGGAATATAAGTCCCTCTACTGCAGGCGCAATTGCCAATGGACAAGGGACGAACAATGTGGATATATTCTGGAGTCAGGCGGGTGGCCACGTTATCAGCGTGTCGGTATGCGGTCAAAGTGCCCAATTCCCAGTAACCGTTATAACCAATCCTGATCCCGTACCACTGCTCCCGGCGCCTGGCGTTTGTCCAGGCGCAACGACCATGGTGCAAACGGTTTCAACCTACGCAAGTTATGCCTGGAAAGATGAATCCGGCATAATCCTGAGCACTTCCGCTGCGATTGTCCTGGGAGCAGGCGTTTACTCCATCGAGGTCATTGATGCCAATGGCTGTACAGGAGCATCGGAGTTTGAGATCGCCAGTTTGGATGCACCCAATGTGTCGCTCACCACGGCCGATGCAACCGGTTTTTGCAACAACGCCTCCACCGTATCACTCACGGCCCTGACCAATACCAACGGGAACTATAGCTATCAATGGTTCAAAGATGGCCTCCCTTTCCCGGGGACAAATTCCACCATTTTTACCAATCAATACGGAACCTATACCGTACAAGCCACCAATAGCTACGGCTGTACGGCCACTTCGGGTTCTATTTTGCTGTTTAATTATTGTGGCGGCGGCGGCGGTGGAAGTGGTTTTCCCGGCGGCGGCGGCAATTTTTGTGCAGCGGGCAGTGTACAACTCGTGCCAGATCCTACTCCACGCTGCGATTCTTTCCATCTTGTTTTAAATGACCTCACCGGTCTTTATATACCTGGCAGCGCGCAATGGACGACCGGCATTTCCGGGGGCGCTGTACTTGGTACGGCAATAGGCGACGATGCGACCTTCGTATACTCCAACGCGGGCAAATACCTGGTGCTGGTGCGGGTGGCATTGTCTGACGGAACCTTTTGTATTGCCCTCGATTCTGTATTTGTGGATGCCGTTGCGCGATTTGATGAACGCGTCGATTGTCCTGGCGCGATGACCAATTTTGAAAATCAAAGTGAAATCCTGCCCAATGTCAACATTACCAATTACACCTGGAATTTTGACGACCCGGCCTCTGGGTTGAACAATACTTCCAGCCTGGAAAATCCCGCACATGCGTTTTCCCCTGCCGGGATCTATGATGTAACCCTGACCATAACTGCTGCAAGCGGTTGCACCGCAAGCATTTCAAAACAAGTAGAAATTCCGGATTCCGATCCGCCTGTTTTTGCCGATCCGGCGGCCATTTGTGCCGGTAACGCCCTTGAATTTGCAGCAGCGCCTAACCCCGATATCATTGAACTTAGCTGGGATTTTGGTGACCCCGCCTCTGGTCCCGCCAACGATGCAATGGGGAATACGGTATACCACGATTTCCCGGCAGGTACTTATATGGTGACCGCTACTTCTAATAACGTATTTGGCTGCACGGCCACTTTTACCCGCAGTATTACGGTACAAGCCAGCACCCTGAGCGGAAACATCAATCCCGCCAGCCCCGGACCGATCTGTGAAGGCAGCAATATCACACTCACTGCCCCAGCGGGTGCGGTTTCCTACCTGTGGTCGGACGGCAGCAACACAACTTCCCAAACCTTGAGCGTCGGCCAAGAGGGTTCTTATAAAGTTACCCTCACCGACGCGAATGGCTGTACCTACTCGCCACCGGCGGTGAATGTGGAAATAAACCCTTCGCCTGACGCATTGATAAAAGCTTTGTTGTTCAATGACTTAGGTCAAGTAATTGGAAACTCCTACCCAACCGTAACCGTCTGTGCAGGAGAAGATGTGGCATTGCAGGCAATCAGCAATGGTGGCGCTAGTTTCAGCTGGTCAGGCGGCAATGGCAATGATCAGGTTGTGTTTTTTACCGATGACCGCAATACACTTTTGTCCGTTGGCACCCACTTGTATTCCGTGACGGTGACCAGCCAGAGCACAGGCTGCACGGCTGTATCTGATCCATTCCTGATGACGGTAAACCCGGTACCCAGTGGTTTTTTCATCAGCAGTCCTACATATTGCGCAGGCGATGCGAACGTGATTACCTACAATGGCCCTACCCCTGCCAACTGGCAATTTTTCTGGAACAACGGGGCCCCAGGCACCACACTGACGACTGAGGATCCCGGCGCTTATTATATCCGGGTCATCAATGAATTTGGCTGCGAAACCAAAAGTAACGTACAAACCATACTTCCTGGGCCGCAAGTGAGCAGCATTCCGGCGGGTTGCCATACCCGCTGCAGCCCTGATACACTTTGTATCCCGAATTTGCCCAATATCACTTCCTGGCAATGGTTTCTAGATGGTAACCCGATTCCAGGTGCTACTTCGCCAAATTTCATTGCGCAGCAAAGCGGCACATATTGGGCAGAATTGACCGATATTTTTGGATGCAGTAATGAAAGTGATCCCCTGTCGCTCAATCTTTTCACGGGTTATGGGAATATCTTAGGTCAGGTATGGTCAGATGTAAACAACAACGGGATGATCGATGCGGCAGATACCCTGCTTTCCGGCGTGACCGTGGTGGTGTATCAAAACGGCTCGCTTTTTAGTTCGGCGACCTCCGGTCTTGCCGGCGATTTTGCACTTACGAATGTGCTTTCCACTGACTATACGTTTGCGGTAGATCCATTTTCGCTGCCCTTTGGCTGGTCCATCGTGATTGGAAATGACCAAACCACACTTTCCGGCTGCGACGTAACAGGCGATGCAGATTTTCTGTTACACTTTGGTTGTCAGGCATTTGGAACGCTACAACTTGCGGCTTGTCCGGGCGGTTTCGCGACCTACAATGGCACGAACATCTCGGTAGGCGGTTCACAAACATTCCAGCTGACGTCCGCTCAAGGATGTGACTCAACGCTGGTTGTCAGTGTAATGGCCTTGCAAACCTCTTCCAGTGCGGTCAATTTGAGCGCTTGCCCGGGTAGTTCGGCCAATTACAACGGGACGAATATCCCTGTTGGCACGACCCAGGTTTTCACCCTGACCAATTCGGCGGGCTGTGATTCACTCATGACGGTAACCGTGACCGCTTTACCCATCCCCAGCAGTTCGCTCAATTTGAGCACCTGTCCGGGCAACACGGTGAATTATAACGGTACGAACCTGGCCGTCGGGGAGGTTCAGAATTTCACGTTCCAAAATTCAATGGGTTGCGATTCGATCGTGACCGTGACGGTGTTAGAAGCGTCGCACTTTGTGCTTTTCGTGGATGCTGCCGTTTGCCAGGGCTCGTTCCTTGATTATCAGGGCCTACAGATTCCGGCAGGCACCGAATTTATCTTCACGCAGGTGAATTCGGAGGGTTGCATCGATACGACTATTATCACGGCTTTGGCCTTACCTCCCCCTGTCTCGAACCTGAATTTGCAGGCTTGTCCAAATGGGACGGTGGATTACAATGGAACTAGTCTACCTGTGGGCGCTGTACAGGATTTTACCCTGACTACTTTGGCTGGGTGTGATTCAATCGTGACGGTGACAGTGACGGCTCTGCCAATTCAATCCAGCTCGCTCAGCCTGAGCGCTTGCCCCAATGGCTCGGCAATTTATAATGGTACAAGTATCCCGGTGGGCACGAGTCAGGATTTCACTTTGATCAATTCATTGGGCTGCGATTCAATTGTAACGGTCACAGTGACCGCTTTGTCAAACTCAAGTACCGCTTTCAGTGTGGGCGTTTGTCCCGGCGAAACCTACCCTTATCAAGGCACAGCACTCGATGCAGGGGATATTCAGAGTTTTACCCTGACCAATTTTGCCGGTTGCGACTCCATCGTGACGGTTTCGGTCTTCCAGAAAAACGTGTCGGCCAATGTGATCGATGTCAGCGTTTGTCCCGGCTCGACCTACACTTACGCAGGCGAGGAAATTGCTGCAGGCGACTCAAAAGCGTTTCATTTTACAAACTCGGAAAGTTGCGACAGCACTGTGACGGTATTTGTTTCGGCATTTCCGGAAACCGTATTTGCACTAAACACGGAGCCCTCCTGCAGCAATACGCCTACCGGGGTTTTAGACATTTCTGGCATTTCCGGTGGACCGGCGCCGTATCAATATTCCTTGAATAATATTGATTATCAGGATAGTACAAAGTTCACGGGCCTCCCGGCCGGCACGTACACCGTATATGTAGAAGACGACAATGGTTGTGTTTTTGAGGGCAATACCACGCTGGCAGCCATTCCGAAATTGGAGATCCAATTGCCCAATGGCATACTGCCTTGCGATAGCGCAAGGGTACAACTTGACGCTATTGTAATAAGCGGCGATACCACTTCGCTGCAATACAATTGGTGGAACGGTGGGCGAGAAGCCACGAGCATTGCCACAGAAGCCGGGCCGGTGTGGGTGGAAGTAACCGACGCCTGCACAACAGTCCGTCAGGATGCATCGGTGCAATGGGCGGAACTGGATCAAGATCTGGATATTGTGTACATTCCCAACGTGTTCAAGCCTTCCTCCAATGGTTTGGAGAACGCCGAGTTTAAGCCATTTTTCGCGGCGGGGATCAACCTGCTGGGCTTCCATTTTGAGGTATTTGACCGCTGGGGCAACAAACTTTTTGAGACCAGCAGCACGGCCGATGGATGGGGCGGCATTTTCCGTACCCAGGATTTTAACCCGGGCGTGCAGGTGTGGCATTTGGAGGCTGATATTTCCATCTGTGGACGGGTATTGCATGTAGAACGCAAAGGCAATGTGACGGTGGTTCGTTGAGGCAAAATAGTTCATCGTTCGCTCGAAGCCCCTTCCGATCTTAGAATCGGAGGGGGCTTTGTCTTGAGGTTTCCTCTAAACCTCATAGATTTTTAAAACCTAATTTATGTACCCGTCTTTTCTTGCCTACAGAGCGAGGTTTTTTTGACAGGATTCACAAGATGTGTTGGCTTCGCCAACTAAAGCATAGATGTTCGTGACAGATAAACGCCTCAAAAAATAAGAAATAAAGGATCAGAGCAAGTCGATGAAGTCACCGAGCCCCCATTCCACATATCCAGCTCTTGTGTCATTCTGAGCGCAGCGAAGAACCTGGCACCAAAGGCTTTCTTTTTGCGGGCTACGCCCTCGGGTTCTTCGCTGCGCTCAGAATGACACATCTGTTTGGTATGCGAAGCTGATGCTCGTGATAAAGCCGACATATCCTGTTAATCCCGTCAAAAAAATAGTCAAGAAGGTTACTCAAGAGATTTTTTAGCAAAAAATCAAAAAAATATTTTCAACACAACTCATTCTAAATCAGTCACTTGAAAAATACTTATAACTTTTTTTCAACAGTACCGGGCAAAATTCAGTTCTATGTATTGCAAAGAACCTTCCGGTACCATTATCTTTGCACCACCTACTAACGAACAGCGGACTGTTGGACTGTTGGACATTGGATGTTGGACTTATGGACCTTAGACCTTTTGATCAGAAGTCCAATTTTTTTATCCAACATCCAAGAGTCCAAAGTCCCAAGGTCCAAAAGTCCAATATCCAAAAGTCCAACATCTATTAAGCTATGCAACCAAAAGTTAAAATCACCCTTTCCGTTCTCACCTTCGTGGCCATGGTGCTCACAGGTTTGGCGGCTGCAGAACAAGTTCCAACCACACAACCCAAGGGGGGACAGTCTCTGATTTCCCCCAGTATTCTTAGCCTGAGTCCAAAGCTCATGCGGAAGAAAAACCAGTTTGAAAAAGACGACAAAACAATTCGGGAAATGGACTCCCTGGTAATCAATCAAAAACCAGCGAAATGAATTTCGCACCACCGTTCATCTGAACAATGTAAAATAACTATGGATATCGAAAATGCAAAAGCGCAGATGCGCAAGGGGGTGCTGGAATTGTGCATCCTAAGCATCATCGAAGAGGATGAGGTTTATCCTAAAACCATTGTAGATCGGCTAAAAGCCAATGATCTGATCGTGGTGGAAGGCACGCTCTACCCACTTCTGACCCGTCTGAAAAATGACGGCCTGCTGGACTATACCTGGCGTGAAAGCAGCGAAGGTCCGCCACGCAAGTATTTCAAAATCACGGATCTTGGACGGCAATTTTTGGAAGTCCTAAGCACAAGCTGGAATCAACTGGTGCAATCCGTGGCCCAGACCGTCGGCAAACCAGCCACGACCAAAAAGACCCGAAAAAACGAAACCGCTGTAGCCTCCGATTCATCCGCCGATTTATCCGCCGAAGTCTTGACGAAGGCGGAAGTCTTAACCAAGGCTGAAGTTTTACCGAAGGAAGGCGAATAAACATCCGACGAACCGACAATCAATAACTAACATAAAGCAATGAACAAGATATTGAATATCAATCTGGGCGGCTATGCCCTCACCATAGACGACGATGCCTACCTTTACCTTTCAGGTTACCTGGACAGCATCCGCAGACGGTTCAGCGAAAGCGAGGGCCGTGATGAAATCATTGGCGACATTGAAGCGCGCCTCGGCGAGCTGATCAGCCAGGAAATGGGTTCGCGCACCATTGTAATGTTGCCCGACGTCGAAGCCGTAGTCGCTGTCATGGGTAAACCGGAGGACTTTGGCGGGGAGGACAACAGTGGCAGTGGCAGTAGCAGTAGCAGTAGCAGCGCTCCGGGCAAAAAAAGCGGAAAAACCGCTGTACGCACTGGCAAACGCCTTTTCCGCGATGAAGAGGATGCTGTGGTAGCAGGCGTGTGCTCCGGTCTTTCAGCCTACTTCGGCATTCAAGATCCCGTTTGGATGCGCCTGATCTTTGTGGTTTTAGCATTTGCCTCCTTTGGTTTCTGGATGCCGGCCTATGTGCTGATCTGGATACTGGTGCCCCCCGCCAAATCGGCCGCTGATCGCCTGGCCATGCGCGGAGAACAGGTGAACATGGACAACATTGCCCGTGAAGTAGAAGAAGGTTTTGACCGCCTGGGCAAAAAGGTAAACGAGTTCAGCAGTGATGCAGCGCGCAAGGGCAGTTCCGGCGCCCAAAACGTGATGAGCTCAGGCGTAACTGCCATTGGCCAGGCCTTTGGACTGCTAATACGCTTTGTTGCAAAGTTTGCTGCATTGATCGCCATACTGATCGGTATTGCACTGGTCATAGCACTCGGCGCAGGCTGGATCGGAAGTATCGTTGCGCTATTGATCGGCGCTCCATACGTGGAATATTTCAGCCCCTTCTCCTCAGGTTGGACCTGGTTTGGCATAATCAACCTGTTTTTCCTGTTGGGTATCCCGGCCATCGCACTGGTGCTGTTTTTTTCACGTATATTATTTAAGACCCGTACGCCCGGCTGGGTGAAGGGCACCCTGACCGGACTGTTCATCCTGAGCGTTATCGCAGCATTTTCCATGCTGCCATTTGGGATAAAAGAATACAGCCAATCCGGTTCAATTTCTAAGAATATTGACCTCACCGCCCTCCGAAATGACACCCTAAAGGTGGAAGCTGTAGCAGACTTGTTGGGTGGCAGGTACCACAACCAAAACGACTTCAATTTTGAAGAAGATGGGTTACTCATAGACGACAACGGGCTGCAAATGCGCTGCCCGCTCGAAATCCGCGTTGTCCCAAGTCGTGACGAGGCATACCATTGCACCCAAATCATTAAATCCCAAGGTTCTTCCAGCCTCCGTGCGCAGGAAAACGCCGACCGGGTGGGTTATTCAGCCACTTTCTCGGGCAATACGCTTCGTGTACCTACTGCTTACTCCGTTGCAAAAGGGGAAAAATGGCGGGGCCAAAGGGTCCGAATCAACATTGAAGTGCCCGTTGGGAAAAGCATCACCTTCGACGAGGCAATCCATGAATACGCGGGTGCAGACCTGGACGAATACGACGATGTGAATGACAACAACTACATCTCGCGCAGCCCCGGCAAGGTGTTCCGCATGGGTACCAAAGGTTTGGTTTGTGCCGATTGTCCGAACATGGGCGACAAGGGCTACCGTTCTGACCGCAACTACGAGAACTTTATCCTGGAAGGCGATTTCACCACCGAGATCCGCCAGGGTGACGACTTTCGGGTAGAAATAGAAGGCCCTGGTGCTGAAAAAGACAAGGTTCAAAAAATCCAGACGGGGGATAAAATCACCTTCACCACCAATGGAAAAACAACCAATGGCACAGTGAAGATCATGATCCAAACACCCACGTTCACTTCACTCCATGCAGACAACTCCGGCGAGATCACCATCCGGGGTTTCGACGAACACCGGGCCAGCATTACCGCCAGCGGGAATAGCAAGATCAAGGCCTACATAGACGTTGCAGGAGAGTTCAATATTGCACTTTCGGATAAGGCTTCGCTGGACCTGACGGGCAAAGGCGATTTTCTGGATGCGAGTCTGAGCGACAACTCCGTGCTGGAAGCCAACAACTGGAGCGCTGACCGCGTGGAAGTTTCCGCCTCCGATGTTGCGCGCGCACGGATTTTTGCGAAGGATGACGCGCTGGTGCTTTCTACCGGACAGAGTTCTGTGCGGGTGGATGGCGGAGCGAATGTGCGGACCAAGCGGGGAGAGGAGTAGGATTTACGAATTACGATTTTGGATTTACGATTTTGGCCCCGCCCCTGCGATTTGGAATCGTGGGGGCGGGGGTATTTTTTGAAGGGAATACGTTAACTTTGCATGAACAATGATACCGGCAAATCAATTCACGATTGAATTTGCCACAAAACACACGACGCGATGACAAAACTTGTCTTAGAAATTCCGAATCAAAATGACCTCGATGTATTGCTGCCGCTGCTCAGGCGGTTGCGAATTCGTTTTTCTAATCTGAAAGTCTCCACTTCAAAAGAAGGTGAATTAGAAGAAGCGCTACGCATTGTTCGGCAGGGCTGCGACATGAGTACCTACGGAGATGCGCTCCAATATCAAATTGAAACTCGGCAGGTCAACTTTTGAAAAGTTGTCAAATTTTGGTTCGCCAACCCTCTACTTTTGTAGCAAAACATATCGCCATAATTTATGGAACACACTTCGCTTCTTCACCGAATCACTATTGACCCGGCCATCTGTCATGGGAAGCCCGTTATAAGAGGACTTCGTTATCCTGTGGAAAGCATTTTGGAATATTTGGCAGCGGGCGATACCATAGAGGATATACTCGCCGAATTTTCTGATCTAGAGTCGGATGATATTCTTGCTTGCTTGGCATTTGCAGCACAAGCGTAAGCCGTATAAAACTCAAATCAACAGCAGGACTTATCACAACGTAGTTTTTCTACCTTTGCGAGTTACATAGCATTTACATGCCTACTCCAGCCGCCTCGCTTACCGATTTTTACCAGAACATTGCCCGTAAGGTCAAGGAGGGAAGTTGTGTACTTTTCCTCGGCCCTTCCGCTTTAACCGCCAAAGACAAAGACGGAAAGTGGCAGCCTATCACAGACCTTTGCGCACGGCATTTGGCCGACAAATACGACCTGGACTTTGGCGCCGCCGAGGAGTTCAAGCTGCCTTATGTTGCCAGTCTGCTGCGCATTCAAAACCGCTCTACGGACAATGTTTTGCAGGAAGAAGTCGCCAAATTCTACACCGATATGGCGGACAAGTTTGAACTCCACCCCGCAGTGGAGCAACTGACCGACCTGAAGTTCCGCATCGTCATCAACACCACGCCCGACAATTTTGTAACCAAACTCTACGACCAGATTGCGCAGGCTTACCATACCGATTATTACAATTGGTATAAGCCAAATGCAGGTTTTAATTTTGATTTTGACAAGGATTCCCGTGTAGTTATTTACAATCTTTTGGGCGCCTATCAAAAGCCTGAATCTTTGGTGCTGACCTACAAACAACAGCTCAGCTACATTAAAAAAATAGTGGGCGAACAGCAAAACGAGCGCATCCCCGACGCGCTCACCAATGCGTTCAAAGACTTTCGCCACCACCTATTTCTCGGCTTCGACTTTGAAGACTGGGCACTGCGCCTCCTGCTCGACACGCTCTATAAAAATGTACGGGACAATGTGCAGCCCTACTCTTTCACTACCAAAGACGAACTCCCGGCCGAGGCGGACACCAAAGTGTTTTTCCAGGGTGAATTTGGCATGCAGTTTCCACAAGACAGCCTCGAAAGCTTCGTTACAAACCTCGTCAGCGAGTACCAAAAATTAGACAATCCCGCAGCCGCAGTCAGTGGACAAGCCCCGCGCGCCAAAGTGCTGGTGCTCCACAATGAAGTCGCCGATAAAGATGGATACGATTTGTTAATCAAGCACTTGCGCAATCTGCCTGCCCAGTTTGTAAGCCTCGCCGATGCCGTGGGACAAGGCGATGTACAAGCCTGGATTCGAAAAATGATGGACGAATGTCAGGTAGTTCTGCCGCTCTTAAGCGCTGATTTTTACGACGATGCCAACAACCCTTCGGTGCCGCTTTTGGCAGAAATTGCCCAAAAGAACAACCCGCGTAAAGGCTTTTTGGTCATGCCTATTTTGCTCAAAACCGTAGGTCTCGACGGGCCACTCGCCCAATTGCCCACCCTGCGCCCTACCGACAAGCATCCCATTGTAGGAGGTGGAAAAGAGAGTCAATACGCGACAGAGGTAGCAGAAGGCTTGAAGAAGTATATTGAAAACCTGAAGTGATCAAAATCCGTGAAACTACCTGATCTGTCTTCAACCATAGTCGCCCTTGCCACACCGCCGGGGGTAGGCGCCATTGGGGTCATCCGACTTTCAGGGCCGCGGGCCATCATTGTGGCGGACGTGATCTTCAAAGGCAAAAGATTGGAAAACCAAGCCAGCCATACCGCGCACTTTGGCAAGGTAGTGGCGGCGGACGGGCGTATTTTGGACGAGGTATTGATCACGATCTTCAAAGGACCAAATTCTTACACCGGTGAAGACACCGCTGAAATTTCATGCCACGGCTCCCCCTATATCCTCCAGGAAATCATACAGTTATGCCTGGAAAAGGGCTCGCGATTGGCAGAGCCCGGCGAATTTACCCTCCGCGCTTTTCTCAACGGTAAAATGGACCTCACCCAGGCCGAGGCTGTGGCCGACCTTATAGCTTCAGAAAGCGCTGCGGCCCACGATGTGGCCATTCGCCAACTGCGGGGCGGCTTCAAGCACGAGATCCAAAAACTGCGCGATGAACTTATCCACTTCGCCAGTCTGGTGGAACTTGAACTCGATTTCGGCGAGGAAGACGTGGAATTCGCCGATCGCTCTGATTTGAAAATCTTAGTACAAAAAATTCGCTCCGTCACTCAATCACTCATTCACTCCTTCTCCCTGGGCAATGCCTTGAAAATGGGCGTTACCACCGTCATAGCGGGCCGGCCCAATGCCGGAAAAAGCACCCTGCTGAATGCCCTGCTCAATGAAGAACGCGCCATCGTCTCGGATATCCCCGGCACCACCCGCGATACCATTGAAGAGGTGCTGAACATCCGGGGAATACAATTCCGGCTCATTGACACGGCGGGCATCCGGGAGGCGCAAGACACCATTGAAGCCATTGGCGTAGCCCGTACGATGGAAAAAATTGAGCAGGCTGCTATTCTGGTCTACGTCTGGGATGTGGCTGGCGGCATGACCCTGGCAGAAGTACACGAGGACCTTGCAGCGCTGGTATCCCGGAACGCTGTTCCGGGCGAGGCTGTATCCCGGAACGCTGTTCCGGGGGAGGCTGTATCTCGGAACGCTGTACCGGGACAGACCACCGCCCGGAACAGCGTTCCGGGGTACATTGTCGTGTGCAACAAGATGGACCGCAATCCGATGTTTAAAACGGAGTGGTTGTTGGATCCGACCCTGCCGGAGGTGCATCCATATTTGCTGGGAGATGGAGATTTGTCAACTTTTAAAAAGTTGTCAAACCTTCATCCATCTAACCCGCTGGATGAATCGGCAAACGCCCCAAATTCATCATTCATCATTCATCATTCATCATTAATCCCGGTCTCTGCGAAAAACGCCATGAACATTGAGTTTTTAAAAGAAAAACTGTTCGAGGCAGCCGCAGGAGAAGGCGTCAATACAGAAAGTACCATTGTCACCAATGCCCGCCACCACGATGCCCTGCGCCGCGCCGACGAGGCTCTGGCCGATGTGCTCACCGGGCTGGACGCCAATATTACGGGGGATTTTATTGCGCAGGATATCCGGCGCTCGCTGTCGTATTTGGGGGAAATTACGGGGGAGATCGGGGTGGAGGACTTGTTGGGGAATATTTTTGGGAAGTTTTGTATCGGAAAGTGAACTCTTGCAAAAAATGCAACAACACAACATAAGGCAACCCGCAACTGTCAAGCATTCCTTGACAGTTCAAAGGCTCATTTCTCCACACGTTCTGGCTCAATTTTCTCCATAAATGAGCCACAATCGAAACCAGAATGAGCCAGAAGGTTTGGGTGCATGATTTTACTACTTTACCAGTTGCGCACCAAAGGCATAAAAGTCTGCGCTACCTTTGCGGCCTTCTCTACTACACAGCCGCCCGCACAACCTCCCATGCTCCCAACAAAAATATCCCCCCCCAAAGAAAAAGCCCGCCTCCACCCGAGCAACCGGCATCGCGAGCGCTACGATTTCAAACTGCTCATTCAGCGTTGTCCGGAACTGGCGCCCTTTGTGCAGTTGAATATTCACCAAGACGAATCCATTGATTTTGCCAATCCGGAAGCGGTCAAGATGTTGAATACGGCACTTCTAATGCAGTATTATGATATTCAATATTGGGATATTCCACCCGGATATCTGTGTCCACCCATCCCTGGCCGGGCGGACTATATCCACTACATGGCGGAATTATTGGCCCGCAGCAACTATGGGAAAGTCCCCACAGGCAGCAAAATAACCTGCCTGGACATTGGGGTGGGGGCCAATTGCATTTATCCGATCATTGGCCACCATGAATACGGCTGGCGTTTCATTGGGTCTGATATTGACCCGCTTGCTATTGAATCTGCCAATAAGATCATTGACTCCAACCCAAATTTGAAAGGAGCGGTTGAATGCCGCTTACAAACCAATCCGGCCGACCTCTTTTACGGGATCCTTCAAAAGGAGGAGATCATTGACATGGTAGTCTGCAACCCGCCTTTTCATGCTTCTTTGGAAGATTCACAGGCCGAAAATCTGCGCAAACTGAGCAATTTGGCCAAAGCAGAAATCACCACGCCCATCCAGAATTTCGGCGGCCAAAGTGGAGAACTCTGGTGTGAGGGCGGCGAAGAAAAATTCGTCCGGGCGATGGTGCGCCAGAGTCGGCAATTCATGAAATCAGTCTTTTGGTTTTCCTCCCTGGTTGCAAAAAAATCACACCTGCAGGGGGTTTATGATGAACTCAGAAAAGCGAAGGCTGAGGACGTGAAAACCATCCCCGTGGGACAAGGGAATAAGACCAGCCGGATTGTGGCCTGGACTTTTTTGACGAATGCGGAACAGAAGGAGTGGAGGAATGGGCGGTGGAATGTGGTGGTGAAATGAAAAGAGGAGGAATATTTTTAGGATTTCGCATCATTAAAAACAAATTGTTTTAATTTTGCCAGAAAAGCAATCTTCTGTATCAACACCAAACTGGTTTTCATTTGAAATTCGAACGCCCACCACTTGAAACATGGAATTACAAATCATCCAATCGAAAATACACACCCTGCGCGGCCAACGTGTGATGCTTGATTTCGACCTTGCTGTATTGTATGATGTTGAAACAAAATACCTAAAACGTGCCGTAAAAAGGAATTTGGTACGCTTTCCGACTGATTTCTGCTTTGAACTAGACAAAGGGGAATGGGAAAACTTGAGGTTCCAATTTGGCACCTCAAGTTGGGGTGGCTCTCGCTACCTACCCTTCGCGTTCACTGAACACGGCGTAGCGATGTTGTCAAGTGTCCTAAATAGTGACCGGGCAATTATAACCAACATAGCCATCATCCGTGCTTTTATTTCCCTTCGACATTATGCCCTCAGCCTCGCTGAACTGTCTGACAAAGTGCTGGCGCACGATAAAGAGCTGGCAGACATAAACGAAGTCTTACGCTGGCTCGGCGATGAAAACCAGGCCCGATACGATGAAAACCAAGCCCTGCAAAGCGGAGAGATAACGCCCGGCGAATGGGCAGAGCGGGCGAGAATTGGATTTCGAAAAGACACCTGAGCAATTTATTTCAGGAAGAAATCACCACGCCCATTCAGAATTTCGGCGGCCAAAGTGGAGAACTCTGGTGTGAGGGCGGCGAAGACAGGAACGACAGGAGTTAAAGGATCTAATCCTATTGAGGCACGCTAATTATCCCTGCGTACCTTGCACCCCCATGAAACGCCTATTTTGTATCCAACTGGTTTTTTTCATCTGCGCTTCCCCTACCCTCTTCTCGCAGGTCGTAAACATTGAGGAGCAGCGCATTACCGGCACCAACGATTCCATGCATTGGTATGGCCATATGCGCGGGGGCGTGTCGCTGGCGAAGGTGCAACAACAAAGTTTGCAAGTCCATGGACAAGTCAAGGTGCAATACAAGGACGACCCGCATCTCACCCTTTTGTTGCTCAACCTGAATCTGCTGCGGGCGGGTGAACAGGATTTTGCCCGGCAGGCCTTTGCACACCTGCGTTACAACTATAAAATCAGCGAAACCTGGACCTGGGAGGCGTTTACACAAGTGCAAACCAGCCCGATTCAGTTGCTCGAACAACGCAATTTATTCGGCACGGGGGCGCGATATCGTTTGCTGAAATCAAAAGATGGCCGACAGCGTATCTATCTCGGCGCAGCCTGGCTTTGGGAGCAAAACCGCTTTACGGAACCCCTTGGGTACTCGTCCTGGCACCGTTCGAGCAACTACATTTCCACCACATTTCGGCCCAATAAAAAGATTACACTCATCCAGACCACCTACTGGCAGCCGGTGTTGGGCTTAATCCGCAATTACCGACTCAGTACGGAATGGCTGCTAAAAGTGGATCTGACCAAAAAACTGGCCTTTACTATTGATTTTGAATATGGAATTGACAAAAACCTGCCCGTAGGAGCGCCATCCGAAACCTATGCCTGGCGGAATGGGCTGAGCTGGCAATTGTGAGGATTCGGGAGACTACAAGGCTTGAATCATGAAAAATGTAACATGAGTCATGCGAACCAGGAGTGAAATAGGTGCGTAGTCCCGATTGCATCGGGATCTGTAGACCTTTCGTTTTCAATCAGTTAGGAGGCGCGTAGCACCGGAACAACAGGTCGCGGAGACCATGTTTCGGTGCTACGCACCTCATACTAATTTCCTCTATTTTATCTACAGACGTTTCGGTGCGATGCACCTGGTATGCCTAAAAATACAAATTAAGCGTCGGCTTTCTTCTTGGACGCACGTTTGGGCTTCTCCTCTGATACTGCTTCATCAGCAGGAGCATTAGCAGGTTCGTTCGTTGCACTGCTGGACTCCAAAGCAGCAATATCATCCGTGGCCGATTTGTGGACCACGTCGTCAATGATGATGATGTCCTCGGTGGCTGCAACCTTAGCGGTTTCTTCTGCCGGAGCCGCTTCTTTACCGGGAGCATTGAATGACTCGTAAATATCCCCCGCTTTCTCCTTAGCTTCGCTATAGACTTCCTTTGCTTTTGCGCTGACTTCACCCGCCATATCTTTAGCTTCGCTATAAGCATCACCGGCTTTCTCTTTGATTTCGCTCAATACTTCGCCTGCTTTTTCAGTGGCCGCACTGTACGCCACTTCCGCCTTCTCTCTGGCTTCGCTCAATACTTCGCCTGCTTTTTCAGTGGCCTCATGGTATGCCTCTTCTGCCTTATCCCTGGCTTCACTCAATACTTCGCCGGCCTTTTCAGCCGCCACACTGGCTACTGCTTTGGCAGTATCAAGCGCATCGAGCATTACATCGCCCAGAAGGTTTGAGGCGGCCTCAAAGAGACTGTCTTCTTTTGGGGCCTGAGTTGTAGCGGCAGCGGCAGCGGCAGCCTTGGCATGGGTTTCCGCTTCAATTTCAGACTTAATGGCCGCTTTTTTGGCTTCTATCTGTTGGCGTTCAGCTTCCTTTGCCGCCATACGGGCTTCTTTCTCATGGGCGCTGTTGGCCTGACGGTGTACGTCATTGCGTGCTTTGATCAATTCTGCCAGTCTTTCGCGCTTGCCATTGGCACGTTCTTCGATCATTTTGATTTTCGCTCCGCGGATTTGCGCTTCCAATTGGCCTTCTGAAGTATTTACCTTTTGGCGCTGGAATACGAGTTCTTCATCATCACGGAGGAGGCTTTCTTCGAGACGCTTTATGGCATCTTCGAGGC
Source organism: Saprospiraceae bacterium (assembly GCA_030645295.1). Taxonomy (GTDB): domain Bacteria; phylum Bacteroidota; class Bacteroidia; order Chitinophagales; family Saprospiraceae; genus M3007. The sequence goes on from JAUSMG010000233.1 coordinate 29,527, forward strand.
TTGAAAGGCGCTTGTCGTGGCGATCTGCGATGGAGCCGGCATTGACCTCTGGTCCGAATTTGCGCTCTTTAGCTTTCTTGAATGCAGCATCCAGTCGCTCCCAGAGTTTGTTGCGATGCTCATTGCTCATGCGCGTATGGTGGTAATCGCGCTGCATTTTTTTGAGTTCGTCAAAAACACTGTTGAATTTGCCGCCCCCGGTATTGATGCGCTCTTCGATCTCTTCGAGGGCTTTGCTAAACCCTGCGTAAACACCTTGCGAAGCAGCGTTGAACTCTGAGTTCACGCGTTTGCGCGCTTCCTTCATCTGCTCGAAAAGGGCATTTATGCCATCGCGCAGTTCGTCGGCATGATGACGGAATAAGTTGCGTTCACGGCTTTGATTCTGAACCTTATCCCAAAAAGACCTGAGATTGGTGAAAATTTTGTTGTCATAAGTTGACAGCGTTTCAACTTTCTCTTTAAACTCCGCCAATTCCTGTAGGTAGGCGGCGTAAAGTTTTGCAGAAAGTACCGCGAAATGCCATTCCGTTTGTGCACGTTGCACGAGGTCAGCGCGGTCCGCTTTGATGGTTTCAGGCAACAGGCCTTCCGTTACGCTGAGTTCACGTTCGGTGGTTTGAACACCCTCGGGGAAAGTAACCTCTTCATTGCCTTCGCGCCATTCGTGCATCATTTTTTGCACAAACTCTTCATCAACAATGGATTCCGGAAAGGTGTGCAGCAGTACTATACTGGTTTCTGCTTGCAGTTCGAGCGCGATCAGGATTTTCTCGCTTTCGGCATTAGTGCCCCAAATGACTAACTTGTTCTTCATAAATCTACGATTGTCGGTACGCTGGTGACTGTTGACTATTGACTGTTGACCGTCAGCCGCAAAATTAGGCTGTTGTCGTCGCTTTTTTCACTTTCAATTTCAAAATCCCCACGGAAAGCAAGTATTCGGCAATTTGAATGGCATTTGTTGCGGCGCCTTTGCGAAGATTATCACTTACCACCCACATATTCAGGGTATTGGGCTGGGTTTCGTCGCGACGGATCCGGCCCACAAATACCTCATCTTTATCGTGCGCCATCAATGGCATCGGGTATTGCAATTCGGCGGGGTTATCAATGACCGCTACGCCCGGGGCTTTTTCGAGCAGACTACGCACATCGGCCAGGTTAAAATCACGCTCAAATTCGACGTTCACCGACTCGGAGTGACCGCCAATGACGGGTACACGAACGGTGGTCGCCGTGACACGAATATTGTCGTCGCCCATGATTTTCATGGTCTCGTTCACCATTTTCATTTCCTCCTTGGTGTAGCCATTCTCCGTAAACACGTCGATATGCGGCAGCACGTTCAGGTCGATCTGATAAGGATAAGCCCGGACGCCTGTTTTGCCCTTGCGTTCATTCATCAGTTGTTCCACGGCTTTCACACCCGTACCGGTCACGGACTGGTAAGTGCTTACCACGATGCGTTTTATACCATATTTATCGTGTAAAGGCTTAAGTGCCACCACCATTTGGATGGTAGAGCAGTTTGGATTGGCAATGATCTTGTCCTTTTTAGTCAGGACATTGGCATTCACTTCCGGCACGATGAGTTTTTTTTCGGGATCCATCCGCCAGGCCGATGAATTGTCAATTACAATGGTGCCCCGGTCAGCAAAGCGCGGCGCCCATTCTTTCGAAACACTGCCTCCTGCGGAAAAAATGGCTACATCCGGCTTTTTTCCCACCGCTGCATCCATGCTGATTATTTTATGTCGTTTGCCCCGGAACTTGACGGTCTTGCCCACCGAACGCTCAGAAGCTACGGGGAAAAGTTTCGTTATAGGGAAGTTGCGTTCTTCCAGAATTTGCAACATTTTGGAACCAACCAATCCGGTGGCGCCGACTACAGCTACTTTCATTGCTATTGTTTATTTGTTTGCGTGGTGAAGTGCTTGTCCACCAAAATTTTAACGAAAGGGGAGAGGTTTGGAGCCGCAAAGGTAGAAAACTCGCCAAAACCATTGCCAAACAGTGTTTGATTAACAAATGAGCCGGACCTTGTTGGAAAAGTGCCGCTTCATTACGTCCTTCGCTCTGACAAATTCCTCTTTGCATCCGCTCCATGTCTGCCGCCAGGCTTGTAGGTTCGAGGTCTCCATAGTTATGAATTCAAAAACCGGTTTATTCGTTTTGCTTGCCCTTTGGATGGCGCCTTTGTTTGGCTGCGCACAAAGTGGCTTTTCGTTCCCGAAAGGAACGAAGCAAGTCGAAATTCCCTTTGAATACATCAATAATTTTATCATATTAAATGTTTCGTTCAATGGCCCGCTGCCATTAAGATTCATCTTTGATACCGGCGCTGAACACACTATTTTGTCAAAACGTGAGATCAGCGATTTTCTTCAAGTCCGGTATGACCGCGAGTTTCGTGTAAAAGGATCGGACCTCAAAACCGAACTGGTGGCCTATCTGGCCCGAAATATCCGGCTACAACTGCTGGGGAAGGAAATTATCGCGCCCGCAGAGGATATTCTGGTTTTAAAAGAAGATTATTTCCGATTCGAAGAATACGCAGGCATAGAGGTCCACGGCATACTGGCCGGGCATGTTTTTTCGCGGTACCTGTTGAAGATCAATTACCAGCGAAAAGTGATCACGCTGTACGAGCGGGGATCGTATAATCTGCCTAAGGAGGGTTTTGAGCCCGTGCCGCTTGAATTATTTCGCAACAAACTATATCTGAATGCACCGGCGCAACTTCGCCCCGATTCTACTGCGCCCGTGAAACTTTTACTTGACACGGGGGCTGGCATGCCGCTCATGCTTTTCACCAACACCCACCCGCTTATTCAGCCTTCGCCCAACGCAATTCCCACCAATATTGGCATGGGACTGGGTGGGTATCTGGAAGGATTTGTGGGACGAATACCGGGGCTGGACCTGGCAATGTTTGTTCAAAAAAACGTTCTCACCTACTTCCAATCCGTGGATACAAGCCAGGAACTGAGTTACTTAAATGGTCGCAATGGGCTGATTGGCAACACTATATTGAACCGTTTTCAAATAGTGATCGATTACCATGGGTCAACGCTTTGGCTCAAACCAACCAAACATTATCAGGAAGAATTCGTGTATGATCGCAGTGGACTAAACCTGATCGCTTCGGGGACCAACCTCAATTATTTTTCAGTGCTCAATGTGTTGCCGGGCTCTCCCGCCGACGAAGCGGGCATCCACGCTGGCGACCGGATCATGCGCATAGGCTGGCTGGCTGCAAATCTGCGGACCTTGGCCGATCTTCAGTCCATCCTCCAGAAAAAACCCGGCAAGCAGGTCAAGATTGTCATCAAAAGGGATGGTAAAATTTATAAAAAACGGATCTTATTGCGGGATTTGATTTGAGGGAAAATGAAAGACTTGCGATATTTGACTGCAAATACAAGATGAATGTGGAGTTGTGTGTAGGTGTTGGCCATGATTGTTTTCAGATACCGTCCCGCCGGGACAGGACAAAATCTTTGGCTGTTGTCTCATGGCAGACAGATATCCATGAAAATCCACGCTTTTCATCCGGGATCCCACCAACTCTTCGCTACCTTTCGCTCTGCAACAACCTGGCTGCAAAAATGCCTTAAACCCAAAACACTCAAACCTGATCCATGCACATTGTAATCCTCGGCAACGGCATCAGCGGCGTAACCTGTGCCCGCTTCCTCCGCAAACTCAGCGACCACGATATCACCATCGTCTCCGATGAATCGGATGAGTTTTTTAGCCGTACCGCCCTTATGTATGTCTACATGGGGCACATGCGATTGCGCGATACGATGCCCTATGAACCCTGGTTTTGGGAGAAAAACCGCATCCAACGGGTTCGCGCGCGCGTGGAACGCATTGATTTCCAGCAGAAAAAACTGTTAAGTACGGAGGGCAATTCCATTGGCTATGATAAACTTGTGATCGCCCTCGGCTCCCAGTCCAACAAATTTGGCTGGCCTGGTCAGGACCTCGATGGTGTGCATGGCTTATATCATTTACAGGATCTGGAAGCAATGGAACGACACTCCGCCGGGCTTTCCGCAGATAAAGCAGGGGGAAGGGCTGCGATCGTGGGTGGCGGACTGATCGGGATCGAAATGGCGGAAATGTTTCATTCCCGGAAGATTCCGGTTACTTTTTTGGTGCGGGAGAAGGCATTTTGGAACAATATTTTGCCCGAAGAAGAAGCCGAGATGGTGACCCGACATATCAAGGAACATCACATCGATCTTCGCTTGGAAACGGAATTGAAAGAAATTCTGTCCTACAATGCCCTTCCGGAAGGAAAAGGGACGTGCGCAGCCATCGTAACGAACAAAGGCGAAACCATCCCCTGCGGCTTTGTTGGCCTCACCGTAGGAGTAAGCCCGAACATCGGTTTTTTAAAAAACACCGCCTTGGAAACCAATAAGGGGGTACTCGTAGATGAGCATTTACAAACCAACCTACCCGATGTATTCGCCATCGGAGATTGTGCCGAACTGCGGGAGCCTCAAAATGGCCGCCGCAGCATCGAGGCCATCTGGTATACAGGCCGAATGATGGGCGAAACGGCCGCTTACAATTTAATTGCGGATTTGGAACCCCAAGCTCAGCGCTCAATCGCCAATCGTCCCACCTTCGGCAAGCCTATGGCGGGTAAAAAATCGAAAATCGAAAATCGAAAATCTTACCGCCCCGGCATCTGGTTCAACTCCGCCAAGTTTTTCGACATTGAATATCAGGTTTACGGCGATATCCGGACACAAGTTCCTGATATTCAGTCTACGCTGTATTGGGAGCACCCCAATGGCAAAAAAAGTATCCGCATAAATTATGAACACGAATCAGGCAAAGTGGTCGGCTTCAACCTCATGGGGGTCCGTTACCGCCACGAGGTTTGTACGCAATGGATCCAGGAAGGCGCACCTATTGAGACCGTATTACAACAGCTCGGACTGGCCAATTTCGATCCCGAGTTTTCGACACAATACGAGGCAGAAATCGTAGCGATTTACAATCGCCAAACCGGCAAAAACCTGATACTCAAGCAAAGACGCGGGCTATCCGCAGTATTGGAGTTTCTGACCCATTGACCACATTTTTAACCGCCATAGCATCTCGCCACTGTCAAAGACTAAGGCGAGGATAAGCGTAGGCGGGGTCACATTGATCACATTGACCACATTAATTACATTGACCACATTTCAATGAAAAGCCTCTCCCTCGCCACCCCCAACCCAATGCTTACCACACCCGTTCAAAAACTGGGTCTGGCATTGCTGGCTACTTCGGTGTTCTATATATTGTACGAAGGGCTGCGACTCAAGAGCTTGCCGGCGGAACCGCTGACCCTTTTGGCTTTTTTCGTTTTGATCACCGGACTTTGGCTTTTTCTGCGCGATGAGCGGATAGATTTCAGTAAAAACACCAATTCGCTGGCAGTATGGATGCGCAGCCTTTCGGCCAGAGGGATCTGGGGCTGGCTGGTCGGCATAGTGTTGACCGAGTTTTATGTCTGCCTGTATTGGGTACCACAGTATATGGCGGGAATGATTCAGTTGTTTGATCCATTCAGTCAGGTTTTTCGGCATAAACCAGCAGACCAGTGGTTTGTGTATGGCGCGTTTTATACCTTTTTTGTGCTCGTGATGGGCGTTCGGTTTATATTTAAATATCGACACAGTCGGTATCATTTGGTGCGCACGATATCGGTAATGTTCTTTCAATTGGGCTTTTCCTTCCTGATCCCGGGGCTTCTATTGCGTTTACAAGAACCTGAATTGTACTTCACCTATTTCTGGCCGCTTGCCTATAGCAATGCTACGCCCGACACCTGGAGCTGGCAATCTCAGACTTCCATTGGCGCCTGGTTTTTCTTTTTTGGACTGGCGATGTTCTTTGTCGGCACGCCCATTTTGACCTATTTTTTTGGAAAACGATGGTACTGTTCCTGGGTCTGTGGCTGCGGCGGCCTGGCTGAAACTGCGGGCGATCCATTTCGGCATTTATCGGATAAATCCTTGAAAGCCTGGAAGATAGAGCGCTGGATGATACACTCCGTGCTCGTTTTTGTGGTGGCCATGACGGCATTACTTTGGATCAATGTGGTGACGGGTCGCGGTTTGCTCGGCAGTGCTTCAGAGGGCTTCTACAAAACCTATTCTTTTCTCATTGGCGCTGCATTCAGCGGGGTTGTAGGGGTTGGCTTTTATCCATTGATGGGCAGCCGCGTATGGTGTCGCTTTGGGTGCCCAATGGCAGCATGGCTGGGATTATGGCAAAAGAAAGCCTCGAAATTCCGAATTACCAGCAATGGCGGACAGTGCATTAGTTGCGGCAATTGCTCCACCCACTGTGAAATGGGGATCGATGTACGGGCTTACGCCCAACAGGGCCAGGATGTGGTGCGATCCAGTTGTGTGGGATGCGGCATTTGCGCTACGGTTTGTCCACGCGGAGTGCTTCGGCTGGAAGGCTCGGACAAGGATATTCCAGAGCGGACCACGCAAAAGCGGACGGTTCATATAAAATTGGAGGATGTGAAAATGTTGTAATACATTAGCGGCCTAAAACGCTATTAACCATGGGCATCGCAATTCTTGTCGGCATCATTTTCGGCGCAGGATTCCTCGGAGGAACCGCCAATTACTACATGGATCAGGCCAACGGGGCTGGTTTCCGAAAATCCATCCTGCTGGGCATAACAGCCTCCGCTGCTGTGCCGCTCTTTCTGAAAACCGTTTCCAGCAATTTAATGGGAGATTGTTTGAAAGGAGATGATCCGTCCCTTTACCTCGTTTTCTTTGGGTTTTGCACCATTGCTGCCTTGTTTTCTTCCAAATTCCTCCAATCGCTGGCAGATAAACTCCTCCAGGAAGTAAAGGAAGTGAAGCAAAAACAAGAAGAACTTGCCGAGACGACCGACGTGCTGGTTGCGCAAAACTCCGACCCTTCCGATAACCCGGCCCCTTCGGTTGCGCTTCCTGGAAGCGAGGACAGCGAATTTGAATCCTTTAGGTCTGGTGACACTACCAAGTCCGCCACGGCCCCTGCATTGACAGAAGAACAGCGTATATTGGCCTTGCTTCAAAGCTCCAGATTCGCTTTCCGCACCGTGGAGGGCGTTGCAAAAGATACTGGATTGGACCTGGGGACGGTTCAGAGCAAACTATTGGAATTGGAAATTCAGGGCAAAGTCAAGAAAACCAAACGTGCCCGCGACGGTGTCATGTTGTGGTCTTCGAAATAGACTCCATTTTGTGCAGACTTTTTTCAGAACTCCTTTGGAAATTAGGAGTACTATTTTCTACCTTTGCGGGCATTTTTGAAAGAAGTATCACTTTATAGAGCACAACACAATGGAAATCATTGAATTGCAGGGTCACCGGAAAGAAACTTCCGGTAAAGTAGAGGCAACTAGAATCCGTCGCACCGGCCAGGTCCCAGCGGTGATGTATAAAAGCGGAGGTGGCGATTCTATCCAGTTCACACTGGAGTCTGCCGCAGTTCGCCCACTCATTTTCACATCCAAATTCCGACTCGTCGAAATTAGTCTCAACGGCGCTACACACAAGTGCATCGTGAAAGACACGCAGTTCCACCCCGTTTCGGAGGAGGTACTGCACGTTGATTTCCTCGAACTCGTGCCAGGAGTGAAGTTTAAGGCTTCCGTGCCTTTGCGCTTTACGGGCTCTGCCCCGGGCGTAAAAGAAGGCGGCAAGTTCATCCCACGCATGCGTACCGTGAGCATTCTCACGACGCCTGAAAAAGCAGTCGATGAGGTAAATGCGGACATCGCAGCCATGCAACTGGGCGACACGATCCGTATCAAAGACATTACGGTAATGGATGGTGTGGAAATCACCAATCCAAGTGCAGTTCCGATCGCTTCGATCGAAGTCCCACGTGCACTGAAAGCGAAGTAATTATACTGAACGTTTCATCGTTCGCTGGACGGGCGGCCCGAGTTTCGGGCCGCCCGTTCTTTTTTCCCGAATTACATTTGCGCCAAAAGCCTGCGCCCATGCTTACTTTTACCTGCCTCACTTTCAACGAACTTTCACCCTACACGCTTTACGAGATCCTCGCCCTGCGTCAGGAGGTTTTTGTTGTGGAACAAAGTTGCCCCTACCAGGACTGCGATGGCAAAGACCTCCAAAGCTGGCACCTCATGGGCCGCGATGAGCCCGGAAAATTGGTTTGTTACACCCGGCTTTTGCCCAAAGGCCTTGCCTATGATGAGTATGTATCCATCGGTCGCGTCGTGAGTTCCCCTGTGGTTCGCGGTACCGGAACTGGAAAAATACTGATGAACAAAAGCATTCAAATGTGCCGCCAACTTTTTGGTAATCAAGCGATTAAGATCGGCGCACAAACCTACCTCTTAAATTTTTATAGAGGCTTTGGCTTTTGTTCCACCGGCGAGGAATATCTGGAAGATGGTATTCCGCATACGAAGATGATTTTGGTGTGACGTTGGACGTTGGAAAAAAACAACTCCACAACCATCGATTAAAAACTATGGTTTGAAATTCTTCGTAAATTGTCCAGGGTCAATTCAGCAAATCTCGGTTTGATTTGTTCTGCCGCCCTGCGTGGGGTCTTACGACCCCGCAGCAATGTTCCACCCTATTTTGCGGGGTCGTGAGACCCTATGGTATGCACATTAGAATAATTGATTATTAATACATAATGGGGAATCTGCCTTTTGTTTTTGTTCATTTTCACTCAACGCAATTTGTCATGTCGCAACGCAGTGAAGACACCTACACAACCCAAGTTACCCTGGATCCGTTTGTGAAAGGCATACCGCGTAGCTTTGGTTGTGTAGGTGTCTACGCTGCGCTGCGACATGACAACTCAGCAAGCCAAGCATTTTAATGTGCATACCGTAGGTCGTAAGACCCTCGCGAGGCACCTGCCCGTGCTAAACAGACATCACTGTTGTCAATTGTCCAAAATCAGAGGTCCACAAGTCCAACGTCTCCATGTCCAACCTCCACAAGTCCAACATCCAAATATCCATCATCATTCCGACCCTGAATGAGGCTGCCAATATTGGACGGCTTGTGCATTATTTGCGCGAAAACGCCGGTGCGGCTGTTTCTGAAATACTCGTAGTGGACAGCAACAGCAGTGATGGTACGCCCCAAATTGCTTCCAATGCGGGTGCCCGGGTGCATATTTGCGAGGTGTGCAGCCGAGCAGCACAAATGAATCTGGGCGCCAAAACAGCCCAAAATGCCGTCCTGTATTTTGTCCATGCGGACACGATCCCACCCAGGTCCTTCGCCGTAGACATTCAGCGTGAAATGGAAGCTGGACAGCTGATGGGCTGTTACCGATACCAGTTTGATTCTCCAAAATGGATCCTGAAATTCAATGCTTTTTTTGTCCGCTATCCCTGGCTATGGTGCCAGGGCGGCGACAAGACCTTCTTTGTGAAGCAGGAAATTTTCGAAGAATTCGGCGGGTACGATGAAAGATTTATCGTAATGGAGGAATACGATTTCCTGCGCAAGGCAATGAAAAAATACCCCTTGCGCGTGCTCCCTGAAAACGTCCTTGTTTCTGCACGCAAATACGAGCACAATAGCTGGCTTCGGGTCCAGTTGGCCAACATTGGAGCATTTTCAATGTTTCGTTGGGGCGTGGAACCGATCAAAATCAAGCGATTCTACCAATCCATGCTTTCAAAATGAAAAAGACGATCTTCCTTTCCCTCGCCATTTTGGCCACGGCGCTGATCTGGTTTACTTGTTCCAATTGCCGTTCCATCAAACGCAACACCTATTCGCGCCCCGTCACCCACGAGATCTGGGACGGTCTGCTGAAGAAACACGTCGGTGCGGATGGCTTTGTAAACTATAAAGGATTTATCCGCGACAGCGCCGAACTCAACCGCTACCTCCGACTGTTGGAAAGCGCCCACCCCAGCGACAACGGCTGGACACGCCAGGAGCAAATGGCGTATTGGATCAATGCCTACAATGCTTACACGGTGCAACTCATTGTGCGCAATTACCCCACGGAAAGCATCAAAGACATTAAGCGTGGACTGGCATTTGTCAATTCCGTGTGGGATATTAAGTTCATCAAAATTCAGGGCTACACGTATGATCTAAACAACATTGAACACAACATCCTGCGCCCCGTGTTCAAAGATGCCCGCATCCATGCTGCTGTGAACTGCGCTTCATACTCATGTCCCAGATTACTCAACGAGGCTTATACCGCAGAGCGCCTTGAAAGTCAATTGGATAGCAGCATGCGAAGTTTTGTAAACGATCCTTTGCGCAACCAGATCAGTGCCGAAAAAGCAAAAATTTCAGAGATCTTCAAATGGTTCAAAGGCGATTTTGAGCGGGATGCCGGCTCGGTGCGGGAATATCTCAATCGATATGCCAAAGTGAAGTTGACGGATAAAACAGACATCTCGCATTTGGATTATCAGTGGTTGTTGAATGAGGCGAAATGAGTAACACTAAATGGTAAAACACATAGGCAGATAGAACACATAGAATCCTGATTTTCAGCATCTATGTGTTCTATCTGCCTATGTGTTTTATTTATACCCGTTTAAATTTACCTCCGCAAACGAATCGAGTAAGAATCCCCGTTCGCCAAAGTCAGGATCCCAAAACGGTCGCAAGTGCCATCCCCGAAGTCAAGCGAGCGGCTGCGTGCACCCACGGTGAACTCGATCACCCCGGAAGATATCCAGCGACAATTCGCGCGTTTGATCAGCGGCTCCGTGATGGTCGCCGTGAAGTCACGGCCGTTGCGGTTTATGCCCGAAGCCGTGCCGGTGCTGCTCCACACATCATCGTGGTGGGTAGCAGTACCGCCGCCTTCGATGAGCGTGCTGTTGCGCGTTTTGCTCCAGGTGGTGATGCTGCCATCTTCAAAGGTTAGTTTCATGTTGGTCGCTACTTTGGTGTAATTCCACTGACCCTCAGCGTTTTGGCCGTTGTTGGTCCAGGTCCGGGTACCTTCTACCTGCACACCGTCTACTACAAAATTATCGTGCGTTACAGTGCGCACCGCGCCGGGTGTGCGGATCTCAGCGGTTTGATTGATGATCAGGATACCGCTCAAAACCCGGCCATCAGGGCGGGTGCAGGCGGCACCAAAATCAATGGTGATGGTATTGGGCCAAGTGCCCTCTGGCTGTGCAAAAGTGACCGTGGGACATGGTCCGCCGCCGCGTTCCTCCACGGCGATGTCGGCATCGAGGTCGATTTGCTCGGTGTAGTCTTCATTGGCAGAGAGGTCTTCTGCAGTGGCGATGACGACGTCGTTGTTGTCATTTTTTTTGCAGGATTCAAAAGCTGCGATGCTGGCGATCAGGGCCAGGAGGAAGAAAAGGGACTTTTTCATGTTGTGGAAGAATTTTTGTGTTTGTGAAGGAGGTTGAGGAGGTTTCCGACCGGGAAACGGGTGTAGTAGACTGCGGGTTGGAGCGAGGGTTTAATGGACCGGCAAAAGTTTAGAAAGGAAAAATGGCCGTTGGCAGTAGCATTTGTAGTTCTCTCCGAGTATCTCGATGCGCAATTATGGACTGGCGATAAAAATTACTGAAAGGCCTAAGCAATATGGGTTTTACTAGGGGCATGACAACAGATGAAATTTATGGTATGCTTCAAAGCACTTAAAAATAGTTTCAGCAGATATAAGCGCAGCGGTATGACAGCCATGCCTACCGTTCCCCCAAAATATTCCCCGCACCCAAACGTTCTCCCCCCAAACATTCTATCCTATGCCTAAACTGCTGCTGCCTACCCTACTCTTCTGTCTGCTCTCCAACCTGATCTCCGCCCAAAAAGCCGCCAAACCCACCAACATTTATGACCTGAAAGACGCCCTCGCCAAAAAACTGGTCAGCATCCAGATAGAAGGCAAAGGCGGCCATCAGGGCGAGTCCCTGAAATTGGTGTGCAAAAACCTGCGTGAACAATACCTGCGCCTGCGCATTCCGCAAGGTCAACTCATGGAGCCTGCGGATTCTGCCCAGCAAACGCTGGTGGTAGCAGAAGAAATATTGCTTGCAGTCACGGCCAAAACACCCGTCGAAACATCACTCAAGACCTTTTGTACCCAGGCGGGCGACAACTCTCCCAGCGCCGGATCCGCATTTGCCGCAGGAGCGATCGCTCCGGCCGCAGTATGTAACTTGTTGAAATTCATCGTTGAAAAAGGCAAAACCGCAAGTCCGGAAGCTCAAACTGCGGTATGGTGCCTCACCAGTGGACAATCGCTCGGCTCTATCGGCGATGGGGAACTGACCAAATTCGTGGCCGACCAACTGGGCAAGGAAGTCCCCGGTTACAGGATCCGCCACAGCGTGGTAGAAACGGTGCCCGGACGACCTGCAGAACTGGGTAAAGCACTCGTAATCGAGGGCAATTTCCGTTACTATCTGGAGATAGACGAGCGTACCATCATGGTGCTGCTCGACGGGTCAGGCAAACTTATCAAACAGGTTGGAAAAGAAGAAATTATGAAGGCTGGCGAGCACCGCAGCAGTCTGCGCCTGGAGGTGTACAATCTTGATCCGGGCAAATACATACTGCGCATGCAGACCAAAGCGGGGCGGGTGATCAAGGATACGGAGATTGAATTTTGAATACCGCCGTTTTACTGCCTTAAATTTGGCGGTTACCAAGGTTTTACACTACCTTCGCGCTGAATATATCCGGTAAATTCAGCGATATGGTAGGTCGACAGGAAGAAATCAAAATTTTACAGTCCTTGGATCAAGCCGACAAATCGGCTTTTGTGGCGGTATATGGCCGACGCAGGGTTGGCAAAACGTACTTGGTTCGTCATGTTTTCGAGGAAAAATTCACTTTCCATTTGACGGGCATAGCCAATGTGGGACTGCAACCACAGCTGGCCAATTTTTATGCAGCCTTGGTCAGATATTTTCCGTGGCTGGAGGACAAACCGATGCCGGTTGATTGGTTTCAGGCATTTCAATACCTGATTTCTGCTTTGGAGCGCAGCCAAGATGTTAGAAAAGTATTGTTTCTGGACGAGCTGCCGTGGTTCGATTATCCGAGATCGGGGTTCATTCCGGCCTTAGAGCACTTTTGGAATAGTTTCGCAAGTGCCCGGCGCGATATTCTGCTCCTGGTTTGTGGATCTGCGGCTTCTTGGATGATCAATAACCTTATCAACAATCGGGGTGGCCTGCACAACCGGGTAACCCACCGAATTAGGCTTGATCCTTTTACTTTGAACGAATGTGAGGCTTTTCTCCAACAAAAATCTTTCACTTACGACCGCTATCAGATCGTACAGCTATATATGGCACTGGGTGGCATCCCGTTCTATTTGGAGGCCGTAAGTCCGGAAAAAAGTGCGGCGCAAAACATCAATGATCTTTGCTTCTCGCCTCGGGGGATGCTCCGAAAAGAATTTGACAGCTTACTCGCTTCTTTGTTCAAAAACGCAGGCAAACATATCGCAATCATAGAAGTATTGGCAAAAAAAGCCAAAGGTTTGGAGCGGGGGGAACTGCTCAAATTGGCCAAACTTACCGACGGCGGCAGTGCAAGCAAAATACTAGGGGAATTGGAAGAGAGTAGTTTTATAAAAAAGTATCCTGCTTTTGGGAAAAGTAACCGCTATGTACTCTACCAATTGGTGGATTTCTACTCGCTTTTTTATTTGAAATTTATAAAGAACAGCAGCGAATTGGATAAGGATTTTTGGTTGAATTCCCTGGACAACCCGGAAGTACGGGCTTGGAGCGGCTATTCTTTTGAACAAGTTTGTCTGGCGCATCTGGACAAAATTAAACAGGCTTTGGGTATCAGCGGGATTCAAACCCGGTCGTCTGCTTGGGTGGGCGAATCCGGAGGGCAAAAAGCGCAAATTGATCTGGTTATTGATCGCCGTGATCACGTCATCAACCTCTGTGAGATGAAATTTTCTTTGAATCCATTTGAAATAAATAAAAGTTATGCGGACGATTTACGAACCAAAATCGGGGTATTCAAATCGGCAACCCAAACTAAAAAAGCAGTATTCCTCACGCTTATCACCACTTTTGGCATACAGGCAGGTGGCCACGCTGGCGGCTTGGTCCAAAATTCACTGACCGTGGATGTTTTGTTTTGAAAATTATTTTTATGTAATGAAAGGTATATAATTGCTGCGGTCTACCACTTCAAAAGTAGCTTCAGGGTAAGTTTCAAGCCATAATGCTGGCGGCTTGACCTCGCGTTTAGACCATTTGAATTCATAGCCAAAAAGTCGCCCGTCGCGTTCCTCCACAAAGTCTACTTCTTTTTGGTCATAAGTGCGCCAGAAGTAGTTGTTGCTGAATATCTTGTGATAATGCTGTTTTTTTAGTCGTTCGATCACCAGATAATTCTCCCACAATCCACCGATGTCGTTCCGGGTGTCCGGCTCATTAAAGTTGTTGATGATGGCATTCCGGATGCCATTGTCCCAAAAATAATATCGCGAACTCTTGGCGATCTCTTTGCGAAGGTTGCGAGAATAACTCCCCATTCTTTTTAAAACGAATACTTTCTCCAGCAAATCAAGGTATTTTTCAACGGTTCGGGTATTCAATCCGGTATTTCGGCTGAGTTCAAGCACGGACACCATTTGACCGGTTTGAAAAGCGAGTAACTTAAGGAGGTCAAGAATTTTTTGAGACTTACGAATGTCCTCAAACATCAGGAGGTCCTTATATAGATAGCCATTTACGATATGATTGAGCAACTCACGTTTGTCTGACAACCCAATCGTTGTGACCACTTCGGGATACCCGCCATAAATCAGGCGTTGCGGCAGCAGTTCTTCGGTTTGAAATGGCGCTTCTATGGGCGAAAGTTCGAGTTGAGCAATCGGGAAAAGGACAAATTCCCATTTTCTGCCCACAAGCGGTTCGCCTGTCTGGTTGGAGATGTCGAACGAAGAGGAGCCCGTTGCTAAAACGCGAACATCCTGCAGGTGATCCACAATGAGTTTTAGATTCAACCCGATTTGTGGCACATTTTGGGCCTCATCTATTACAAGCAGTTTGTTTTTGCCAATGTTTTGCCGGAGGATTTCCAAACTTTGGCTGCCCAACCAGGCTTTGACTGCCCTGTCTTCCCCAGAAACAAACAAAAATGGCTCAGTTTCTTCGGCTACTATTTCCCGTATCAAGGTGGTTTTGCCCGCCTGTCGAGGCCCCAAAATAATGACCACTTTGCCCGGAACCATTCTATCTTTCACTTGGTTATAGATAAATCTTGAAATTTTCATACTATAATACATAAATTTTCCAGTAAAATTATGTATTTAATAATTTTCAGCCTAATTCTCATAGAAAATAAATCAAGACTGGTCATAAAACAATCCAACCAAGCCGACAGGAACGCGCTATTTTTGCCCTTTCGATCCATTGTTTCCCCGCCCAAAATTGAGAACTGAAGCCATAAAATGACCACTGACCTCCTGCTCGGAAGCCTGGCCCTCAGCCTGCTCCATGCCGCCATTCCCAATCACTGGCTACCCATTGTGGCCATTGGAAAACGTGCGGGTTGGACTGCGGCCAAAGCTTCGCGCATCACCCTCTGGGCCGGAGGCGCGCACGCACTCAGCACGGTCCTCATAGGGCTGCTGATCAGCCTGGCAGGCTGGCAACTTTCTGCCTGGGCTGAAACTTTTATGGAAACGGCTGCCCCCCTGCTGCTTATGGCCCTGGGGGTGGTGTTTATCTGGCGGCACTATTACCATCGGCACTTTCACTTGCATGGCCAGGTTCAGGCACAACTCCCTGAAAAACAATTGATTGTTGCGCTCGCCTCTGCGATGTTTTTTTCGCCCTGCCTCGAGATCGGCGCATTTTTTCTGGTGGCTGGTACACACGGCGGCTGGGCTGTTTTAAGCCTTTCTCTGCTGTATACCATTACGACCGTAGGGGGTATGGTGGTCTGGGTGCAATTGGTGTGGCACGGACTTTCTCTTGCCAACTGGCACGCGCTGGAACATTACGCGGGGATCATTTCAGGCGTGGTTTTGATGCTGGCAGGGCTGCTGGGGTTAATGCATTAGGTGATGAAGTGATAGAGTGATGAAGTGATTCGCACTCAGCAAATCACTTCATCACTCCATCACTCCATCACCCAATCACTCCATCATCCAATCACTTCATCCCTTCATAAACATAAGGCTCAAAACCCGCCCGTTTGCTGCGCTGATCTTCAGACAGTACATCCCTTCGGGCAAATGCTGAATATCGATTTCACCCGAAAATTCAGACGGCTGAATCTGCTGCACCAGGCCACCGCGCAGATCCACAATACAGCCTGCGATCACGTCCAGGTCAATGATCTCCAGGTTTACAGCGGACTGTGCCGGATTGGGCCAAAGCCGGACAGAACCGACCAGACCAGGCTCATTGGTACCCACGGAATTGGTGATCACCAGTCCCGGAATCTCAAGGGTGCAACCGTTGATGTCTGTAACAATGAGCGAGTAAGACCCTGCCGTCAATCCGCTCAGATCTTCGGTATTGGCGAAAGGCTGACCATCTTTGCTCCAGGCGTAATCAAAGCCTCCACTGCCGGCAACGGAGATTGAAATCGAACCGAGACCTTGCCCGTTCACATCATTGGAAATGTTTTCAACCTGTACAGCCGGCAATGCATTGACGATAACAGAAAAGGAACAGGTGGATGCATTCCCGGAAAAGTCAGCAGCCTGATATACAATGACCGTGGCGCCTTCTCCAAATATGGAGCCGCTCGGCGGACCACTGATGACAACCGGCGTTCCAACGAGACCACAATTGTCCGAAGTAGTGGGTAGCCCATAACTCACGTTGTTTGTGCCACAAATCTCCTTGTTATCAGGGCAAACCATCGTTGGCCCTTCGTTGTCCGTAGAGATAATGCTGAATGAAGCAGTGGTAGAGCAGTCGTTCGCATCGGTTACTGAAACCGTGTAGGATCCAACACCCAAAACTCCCGTGTTGCCGGACCAGGTTACGAAATATGGCGCAGTGCCACCCGTTATATCAATACTCGCCTGTCCGGTCATGTCATGTGGGCAAAGCACATTTTGAACATCAAAAACCGTAGCCACCAAAAGCGCAGGCTGCGTGATACCAACAGACTGAGATACAGCACACCCTGCTGCATCCGTAGCAGAAACGGTGTACGTTCCTGCGCTGAGATTGGTCGCAGTTTGTGTGCTTGCGCCGTTGCTCCAGAGATAGGTATAAGGCATTAACCCGCCATTGAGCGCTACAGTGGCCTGTCCTTCTGCCCCGCCAAAACAAAGGACATTCGCAGCAGAAATGCTGGCCGAAAGGGCACAGTTGAATGCTGCAACATTCACCGTTTGGACGCTTGTGCAGCCATTGGCATCTGTGACCACCACGGTGTAGGTGCCGGGCGCTAATCCGATGATCGATTGCGTAGTTGCATTGTTACTCCAGACATAACTGTAGTTGGGCGTTCCACCGGTTGGGTTGGCGGAAGCAGTGCCGTCATTCGCACCGTTAGCAGTCACGCCCGTGGCCGAAGCATTGACCGATAGTACGGGAGGCGCTCCGATGCTGACGCTCAGAACAGCAGGGCAGTTGTTGCCATCTACTACGCTGACGGTGTAGTTTGCAGGGGATAAGCCACTGACATTCTGCGTAGTAGCTCCATTTGACCAGATATAAGTTACAGGATCTGATGCACCTGTGAGGGTGACCGAAGCGGCGCCATCATTTGCCCCGTTGCAGCTGGCATCGGTGAAAGAAGCAGAAGCCTGAAGGCTGCAACCAAAGGCATTGACCGTGACGGTTTGCATGGCGGTGCAGCCATTTGCGTCCAATACGCTGACCGTATAACTGCCCGGTGTAAGATCTGATAGGGTTTGGGGCGTACCGCCGTTGCTCCAGGTATAATTGTACCCGGCCGTGCCCCCTGTTGGATTGGCCGTGGATGTACCATTGTTGGTGCCCAGAGCCGTTTCACCCGTTGCTGAGGCATTCGCTAGGAGCACCCCTGGCTGTGAAATCGCAATGGAAATAGAAGCTGTACAGTTTTCTCCATCGGTCACGGTTGCGATGTAGGTGCCTACAGATAAGCCCGTTGCCGAGGTGGTTGTCGCCCCGTTACTCCACAGATAGCCGAAAACCCCATTTCCGCCACCCCCGGATGCCGTGGCAGATCCGTTGCTGCCGCCATTGCAACTGACATTGCCAGAAGCGACAATGCTTGCCGTCACAGTTGGGGATTGGTTTACCACCACACTGTCCAGAGCAGTGCAACCATTGTCCGTATTGGTAACTTTCAAAAAATACTTGCCGGTACTGTCCACCACGGGCGTGAGTGTTGTATCGCCCGAAATGATGTGCCCACCTTCTTTGGCCGTCCAGAGGTAGTCAAAAACAGGGCCTTGCGACGACGGTGTTCCGTTGAGTTGGATGCTGGAATTGTTGCAGTTCAGGTTTCCGGGAGCGACGATGCTGTCGAAAGGCGCCACAGTGTTTTGCAACACGGTAACCAACGCGGTAGAGCTGCAGCCATTGATATTTCCCGTAACGATTAACGTGTAAATTCCTGCGGTATCCGTGTCAGGATTCTGAAGGTTTGAACTAAAATTCTGGCCTGTCCACAAATAGCTCACATTGGGTGCGAGGGGAGAATTTCCGAGAAGTTGTACCGTGTCGTTCACACAATTGATCTGCCCATCTGCAGACGCCGATGCACCTGGCGGGGCGATATTCTGCACAACCGTTATCGTATCAAAACCCTGACAACCATTGGCCGTGTTGGTTACCATTCCAATATAATCACCTGGTATTGAAACATTTGGATTGGCGATATCGGAAGAAAAACCATTGGGGCCGGTCCACCCAAAAGCAGGGTTGGAGGCATCTGTGCTCAGATTCAATTGAATGGAGCTTACCGTGCAGGTCAATTGACCCGACACCGAAGCTATGGCCGTGGGCGGCGTATTGTTTCCGGTAACCTCTGCGGTTGCGGTTTTGGTACAACCATTGGCGGGGTCCGTTACTGTCACGGTATAGGTTCCTGGCAGATTCACCACAGGATTTTCCTGGAACTGATTGGCCGGGGTAATGCCCGGCCCTGTCCATTGGTAGGTTACATTTGGCGTCATGGAATTCCCGTCAAGGGTCACACTGGAACTGGTACAAGTAATGGAGCCCCCAGTTGCTGAGGCATTGGGCAAGGCCGTATTGCAGGTCACCGTTGTAGCAGAGGAGGCAGTACAACCATTGGAAGTATTGGTAACCGTTAGGGTATAGGTGCCACAATTATTCACCGTGGGGGTAAGGGTGTTTTGCCCTGAAACAATATTACCACCACTGGTTGCGATCCAATTGTAGGTAAAGTTTGCCCCGGTTGAGGAGCCCGTTCCATTGAGTTGAGTTTGGGTAACCACGCATGTAAGTACGCCACTCGGTCCGGCAATGGCGGTGGGCGGAGTAGTATTGCCCGTTACGTTCACCGTAGCGGCCTTTGTGCAGCCATTGGCATCCGTAGTGGTAACGGAATACGTTCCTGTTTGATCAAAAGTGGCTACGTTGGTCGTCTGCCCGTCCGACCAAAGGAAGGAGTAGCCTGGCGTACCACCTCCGGCTGTTGCCGTGGCCGTTGCACTGGTAATGCAAGTGACAGTGCCGGAGACATTGGTACTCAGCGTGAGTACAGGAGGATGGGTAAGTGTAGTAGAAGCCGTAGCCGTGCCACTGCCACCGGATGCTGTTACGGTTACGGTGTAGGTGCCTGCTGTGAGATTGATGGCTGTTTGAGTGGTCTGGCCGCCCGTCCAGAGGTAGGTATATGGGGGGGTGCCACCAGCGGGTTCTACCGTGGCACTGCCATTGTTGCCCCCGTTGCAGGTAGGATTGACGGTGCTGCTGATGGTGGCGGTGACCGGTGGTGGTCCCGCGAAACCAAAAGAAAGATTGTCCCAAACCGGGTTGTCGCCACTATTACCACCGTTCCCATTGACCAAATTGACGATGTAGTAGACCTTAACCGTATTGCCCGGAACGCTGTTTGGCGCTTTCCATTGAAAATCCCAGGAGACCATGCCGCCGGAAATGGCTT
>JAUSMG010000176.1 GCA_030645295.1 Saprospiraceae bacterium
AAATGACATTTGGTTAACAGGATATATTTCTCAACTTTTCAGAATAAACAACTGTTCCTTCCGCAAGAACGTGTAAATGTGTACCTTTGCGCCTCGTTATGCTATCTCTTTCCAACATATATATCCAATACGGTGACCGCATTCTGCTGGATCACGTGAATTTTGTGCTCAAACCCGGTGAACGCGTAGGCCTCGTAGGCCGCAACGGCGCAGGGAAATCGACCCTGCTCAAGATCATCGCACAGGAAATGTCGCCTCAGGAAGGCGAGGTGGTAGTGCCCGGCCACTTCACACTCGGCTACCTCCACCAGGACATGCTCATGCCAAAAGGCAAAACCGTGATCGATGAAACGATGACGGCGTTTTCCGAAATCCTGGAACTTGAAAAAGAATTGCTCGACGTTAGCAATGAACTTGCAGTCCGCGAGGATTACGAATCGGACGAATACCACAAGCTCATTGAAAGGATGGGCGACGTCACCGAGCACCTGCACCACATGGGCGGCGCTACCAGCGAAGCGGAAGCAGAACGGGTACTCGGCGGACTTGGCTTTCAGTCTTCCGATATGAAGCGCCTGACCGACGAATTCAGCGGTGGCTGGCAGATGCGGATCGAATTGGCCAAAATGCTGCTTCGTCGCCCCGACTTGCTGCTGCTTGACGAGCCGACGAACCACCTGGACATCGAGAGCATACTTTGGCTTGAAAACTGGCTGTTCAATTACCCCGGTATGGTCATCGTGATCAGTCACGACCGGCGTTTTCTCGACAATGTGACCAACCGCACTGCAGAGATCGTACTTGGAAAGATCCACGATTATAAAGCGGCTTACTCCAGATACGTAGAACTCAGCACTGATCGCCGCGAACTGGCGCAGAACGCTTTCGAAAATCAGCAACGCCTCATTGCCGATCGCGAACGCACCATCAACCGATTCATGGCGAAAGCCACGAAAACCAAGATGGCCCAGTCCATGCAAAAGCAGCTGGACAAAATGGAGCGGATCGAGATCGATGATCAGGACACGTCCACCATGAAACTCCGTTTCCCGGATGCTCCGCGGAGCGGCGAGGTGACGGCCAAAGTGGAGCACCTGACCAAACGGTACGGCAACGTGAAAGTCCTGGAAAATGTTGATTTTCAAATGCTTCGCGGTGAGCGCGTCGCTTTCGTGGGACAAAACGGGCAAGGCAAAACGACCCTGGCCAAAATCCTTGTCGGACAAGAACCTGCCACCTCCGGCAAAGCCACCCTCGGCCACAACGTGACCGTGGGATACTATGCCCAAAACCAGGCAGAGACCCTCGATCCCAAAATTACCCTGCTGCAGACCCTGGAGCAAAACTGTCCGGAAGAAATGCGCACGAAAGTCCGTAGTATTTTGGGCGCCTTCCTTTTCAGCGGCAAAGACGTGGACAAAAAAGTGTCTGCCCTTTCCGGTGGCGAGCGTGCCCGACTAGCCCTGGCTTGTATGTTGCTCCGTCCTTTCAACCTGCTTTTGCTGGATGAGCCGACGAATCACCTGGACATGCTTTCGAAAGACGTGTTGAAACAAGCCCTTACAGATTACAATGGCACACTCCTGATCGTTAGCCACGACCGTGAATTTCTGTCTGGATTGACCGACCGTACCATTGAATTCCGCGACGGACACCTGAAGGAATATCTTGGCGACGTTAATTATTTCCTTGAAAAACGCCAGTTGGACAACATGCGGGATGTGGAAAAAGCCACCGCCATCAGCAGTTCCAAAGCCGGCGGAGCGAGATCGGACAATGGCGTACAAGTGCTTGGTTCTGAGGAGAAAAAGCAATTGGAGCGCGCAGTGCAAAAACAAGAAAAACGCATTGCCGAACTTGAGGTTGAAATCGGCAAATGGGAGCAAAAACTGGCCGATCCGGAATTTTACAGCAAGCCTGGCGCGAACAATGATTTGAAAAAATACGGCGACCTGAAAGCCGAGCTCGGTAAAGTATATGGAGATTGGGAAGCGGCAGTGGAACGGTTGAGTTGAAGTAGTTACCTTTGTAAAAAAGAAATATCATGGGAGCACCCGAACTAAAATTTTCCATCCATCAAATGTTGGATGACACCGAAGACCCAGAAGTGCTGGCACTCGTTTACGCACTTCTGAAAAAATTTACGCTACTTGGTCATGACGACAATGTGGTAGGCGGAAATGAAAACCTTGTTAGGACTTCATGAATGAAGAATATGACATTGGCTGGAGCAACCGAGTTGCTAAAGACCTTTTTAAAATCAAAGCCTACCTTCTTGAAAACGCTTCCGAAGCGGTAGCACAAAAAGTGCTCTTCCGTTTGTACAATGCTGTTGAACCTGCCCGGCAGCAACCAGAACGCTTCCCATTAGAGCCTCGCCTTAAAAAACACGGCAACTTCCGCTTTATCAAAGTCTGGAATTACAAAATCATATACTGACCTCAAGTTGGGGTGGTTCTCGTTATCCTCCTTTTGCTTTTACCGAATATGGTCGTCGACTTATCGGCTTCCAATTAGAATAGCCATCCTTACGGGCGCACCACTTTGACCTCCCCCTGCTTATTCTTCAATTTCTCGTTCAAAAACTTTGTCATCAGCGTGTAGAGGTGGATTTTGGCATTATCACCACCGATCCCGTGGTTGCGATTGGGATAGATCATCGTATCGAACTGTTTGTTTTTAGCAATCAATTCATTGGCCATTTCTGCGGTGTTTTGAAAATGCACATTGTCGTCGGCCAGACCGTGCACCAGCAGGTAGCTTCCTTCCAGTTGTTCGGCAAAATTCGTGGGCGAGTTTTCCTCATAACCCAGCTCATTTTCCTCGTGCGTTTGCATGTATCGTTCCGTGTACACGGAGTCGTACCATTTCCAGTTCGTTACCGGCGCTACCGCGATGGCGGCCTCAAATACGTCATTGCCTTTCAGAATACAATTGGTGCTCATGTAGCCGCCATAACTCCAGCCGAAAATGCCAATACGCCCGGCATCCACAAAATCCAGGCTGCCCAGATGTTTTGCGGCCTCGATCTGATCCATTACCTCATAGTGTCCTAACTGCTTGTAAGTCATCTTTTTAAACTCCTCGCCACGGGCGCCTGTGCCGCGATTGTCCACGCAAGCCACTACATATCCTTGTTGCGCCAGCATTTGAAACCACCAGTAATTCGCGCCTTTCCAGGCATCGGTTACCTGCTGACTGCCGGGACCTCCATACACGAACATCAATACGGGAAGTTTTTGGTTCTGAAATTCCGGGGCGGTCGGTTTGATCATCCAACCATTGAGTTCCAGCTCCTCCTCCCGGCCTCCCGCTGAGGAGGAAGGGGTTTTTATAGGCACTTTGAAAAATTCTATGGGGGTGGTTCCGTATTCGGTTTGCATGCTGCGGAGCTCCGTGTTTTGCTCCAATGCGCGAAGGGCCTTTCCTTTTCGGTCGTAAACGGTGTATTGCGGTGGGGTATTGGCCGTGGAAAAGGTGTGCACAAAATAATCGAAGGTGCTGCTCCACTGAGCGCCGTTCGTGCCTGCAGGCTTGTTGATCTTTTTGGTCTTTTTACCTTTTAAATTGGTTTCAAAAAGTTCGCGGGCCATGGGTGTTTTGCTCGAAGCCTGATAATAGACCTTGCCGTTTTTTTCATCAATGCCATAAAAGGCCGTCACGTCAAAATCGCCCTTAGTAAGTTTGGCGACTTCCTTGCCCGCCATGTCAAATTTGTAGAGATGGTTGAACCCGCTTTTTTCACTTTGCATTACAAACCCGGAGCCGTCAGAAAGAAATATAACATCATGTAAATCAAGGTAGTACCTGTTTTTTTCTTGGTGTAAAACCTTACAATTACCCGTAACCGGATCTGCCAAAAGCAGCCGCTGGGTATTTTGGTGGCGGTTCATCCAGCTCAGGCAGAGTTGGCCCGATGGGGTCCATACGATGCGTGGGAGGTAGTCATCTAAACGGCCAGATTTGCGTTCGCGGTCGGGGATATTGACGTGCACCGTTTTACTGGTTAGGAGATCGTAAATGTGTGCAGTTACGATCGAGTTTTTTTCGCCCACCTTAGGGTATTTAAACGTTACAGGCTCTGGGTAAGGACCGCCCCGGAACATATCCATCGTCATTTCCGGCACTTCACGCTCGTCGAAACGGAGGTAAGCCAAACGTTGCCCATCGGGACTCCACTGAAAGGCGCGTACGAGTTCAAACTCCTCCTCATAAACCCAATCGGAAGCGCCATTGATGATCTCATTTTGTTTGCCATCATTGGTCACGCGGGTGACCATGCCGGAGACTAAATCCTTGAAATACAGATCGTTTTTTAATACAAAACCCACTTTTGAGCCATCGGGAGAGAAGGTCGCGTAGCGTTGTTTGTTCAGGCGTCGGGTTTTATCCAGGTATACCACCTTGTCCTCGTATAGTTGGGATAGTTTTTTAGTCTTTTGGTCAAACACAAAAAAATCTGCTTCAGTGCTCCAACGGAAAATCGGGTTAGAGTTGGTGGTCAATAGAATTTTGGAGTCATCGGCACTAAAGGAATAGCCATCAAATGCCCCTTGCCAGCCTACAAACTCCGATTTTACCGTAGCGGCGTCAAAGAGGATGCCGGATCGTTCGCCTGTGCGAAGATCATATTGGCCAATGGTTGTTCCTTCCAGACGGGTAAAATGTACCCCGTCTTTTTGAAAGTTGAAGCCAGGCACCCCTTTAGAAGCGAATGTGCCTTTTTGCCAGATGTCTTCAAGGGTAATGGGTTTGGGTGTAGAGCCCGTTTGGGCCTGAACTTCAAACAGTAAAAAGGAGAAAAGCAGTAATCCGCCTAAACAAAGGATTCGGCGTATAAAAATGATGCTGCGCATATTGAAGGTTTTTGTCCGGCCAAAATTAGTGCATTGGGAAGGATTGATCCCAGATGCCGACCAACGGAGGCTTAAATTACCTGAACAACGGCGATGAAGCATGAAACCTTGTTGTTTGGCAGGGGATACATTAATTAATCTTTGAGGGCATTAAAACTTACAGCAGGTACCCCGTAGATATACCTGATTTTTAATTCCAAGTATTTCTACGCTTAAATACCTTGAAATTCATGCCACACCTTTGAAGCATCAATTGTAACAGCAGACAGACTTTACTTCTTGCTTAGGTCTGTTGCCACAACAAAGGATAACATCTTTCTCACTATTTTTCAAACTTAAAAGTATTATGAAAAAAGCAAATCAGTTCAGCCTTGTTTTAACGGCGGCCTTCTTCTTTGCCATTCTGGCAACCCCAATGTCTGCTCAACTCATTACCAGGCAGGCAACCCTTAAACCATCTTCAACCACAACAACTACCACAACCACTCCTACAACGTCAGTTGATGTAGTTACAGATGAAATGAAGGCTATGCTCGACCGTTGGGAAAAATTCTATAACACAGAAAAGAGCGCAGAATTGGGTAAACTTGTTACCAAAGATGTTACCATTTCGGAGCCAGATGGTGATTCCAGGACTATGACCAGAAACGAATTTGTGGGCAATCTGGAAAATGATTTTATCGTGCCCGGGAGTGCAGAAATTGACCTTAGCGTCACGAATGTTACCATCCGTCCTGACGGAAGTGCGCTGATCATTGGTACCTATACCGAAAAGGAATTGGATGCCCGCGGCAACGTGGTATCGAGAAAATCCGGCGACTTTGTAGACGTGGCCATTAAGGAGGATGGCGTCTGGAAACTTCACGAAATGACTGTTGACCCAAATTAGAAAGGTTCATTTAATAAGATAGACGGTAGGAAGCGTCTATTGAAGCACAAGCATAAATTCGCCCTTGTTGTCGATATCAACAACAAGGGCGAATCCTTTTGGGCGCAAATTAAAACGGCCCTTTCACCAGATCCAACCAAACCGCAATTCAAATACTTCTGCCACATGGCGGTGGGCTTTCAGCGTGCTGCCCACCAATAGATGCTCTCTAAAACGATAATACAACCCATATCGTTGGTAAACAGCATCGGTAGTGCAGGATGGATTGTAAAAGTAGGGTCCCAAATGGGTTGTAAAACGAACCCTTCCCACCAGCAATTCATGACCCACCAGCAGCCCGCCTTTCCAGGCACTTGTCTTATCGGACAGTCGGTCGAGCAGGATCCGATCATATCCATCGTGTACAAATTCAATCCCCGCCGAAAGCGCTGACATACGGCCCACCCTTCTGCCCAACATCCCTTGGGCTCCATAGAGTATGCCGGGTTCTACTTTTGTTGATCCGGGTCCGGGAGGTACGTTTTTCACTGACCCGGCGACCAGAAAGTAGCAGAAATCTTTGGGTTGGGTTTTCCAGTCATTGTTCTTTGCTGGTTTTTTCATCGCTACGGACTGCCAGGCATATTGTAAACCCAGGTTGAGCGTGGGGAAGTTCATCCCTTTGTTCGGGCTTTTCATGCCACCATTGGAAATGTGGTTGTAATTGAATCCGATCGAAGCCTGCAATTTTGGATCGATCTTGTAGTAAATATCGGCGTTCAGCATGGCCCAGAAACTTACAGGCAGACTAAAAAAGAGGTTGGTCGGGTTGTTGGTCTCATGGTATACTCTTGAAAGATATGCGGCCCCCAAGCCCAGCTGACAGCCCCCGTACAATCGGCCCCATGGGCGGATAAGCGGCTCCACATAGGGTACGAAGGCAATACAATGGCCCAGCACATGGGGGTTGTCAAAATTGAAATAATAGGCTGCAAAGCCACGCTTGGCAATTAGTCCTGTCTCTTTAACCGCTTGCTCCCCCAACAAAAGCCAGTGCGTATTGACCTCAAAACCATACGGATTGGAGCGAGAAACGTCAATCAATTCCCGGGAATGGGGAATGATAAACCCCCGATGCCACCGGACGCCTGCCTGAAATGGATGCGGTGATCCGTCTTCTTGGGCCAGGGATATAACCGGTAAAATCAGCAATATGAGCAGAAACTTAATCATGCAAGGCTTCTTTTCAGACAATTTTTGCGCGAAAAAGTAGGAGAATTTATACAAAAAATTAGTATAACGTATAATTACGTTATTTAACTAAAAAAATAGTTGCATGTATAAAAAATCCGTTGCACCTTTGTCGCAGTGAATGATTATACGGTTATTTGTGGATTTGGTTATTCGAGTACCCAAGCTTGGTCACTCGAATAACCAAATC
>JAUSMG010000189.1 GCA_030645295.1 Saprospiraceae bacterium
GATTTGATTTGTGATGATGTTGGAGATTTTTAAGTAACTTTAGAGGAACTCATCACTTCATCACTTCATCACTTCATCACTTCATCACTTCATCACCAAATGGAAGACAATACTTTTAATGAAAGATTCAGGTCTAGAACCAAAAAATTTGCCGTTGATGTGTTTTTGTATTTAGGAACTCTGTCAGGAATAAAAAACGCTCAACCCATTGTTTATCAATTGACTAAATCTTCTACTTCAGTCGCCGCAAATTGGCGTGCAGCATGTCGAGCAAGATCGGGCAACGAATTTTATTCCAAAGTTTGCATCGTCGTAGAAGAAGCCGACGAATCAGAATTTTGGCTGGATTTCATTGCTGCGACTAAAATAGATATTTCCCCTGAACGGCAGCGTCTGGAAAAAGAAGCACATGAAATACTCCTTTTAACATCCACTATCAAATCTCGAAATACTCCTAAAAAATAAAGTGTTGAGGTGAATTTAGATCTTTTGGTTTCAGCTGATCTCAATCACTTTATCTCTTTATCACTTCATCACTTCATAAAAAAATGCCTTTTCACGACTTTGACAATATGCCCATCCAATGGGCCGACCACGAGGATGTAGCCATGGCGCTATACGAGCGTTTTGGCGATGACTTTGACGAAAGTAAAATTTACCGTATCCGATTCACCGAACTGATCCAATGGGTGTTGGAGATCCCGCATTTTGAAGGAAAACGGGAAGATTCCAGCGAAGGACATCTGGAACAGATACAAGCCAAATGGGTGTACGAATGGAGAGCCAACAACAAGTAAATCAAGGTGTTGGGCAAATCGTCTCAACGGAACCACATGCTTTACCACCTGCCGGAATTCCCTCTGTAACCGGCGGATTGGTGGTCGGTCTGGAGAACGAGATGACCATCCAGTTCGAGTTGCAGCACGTATACGACAAAATGAAGGCTGTACGGGCTTTTGTGTTTGATGTGGACGGGGTTTTTACCAACAACGACTTACTCGTGACCGAAGCTGGGGAGTTCCTTCGCACCATGAATGTACGCGACGGACAAGCCATTAAATGGGCTGTCGCGGCGGGCTACTCTATCGGCATCATTACCGGAGGGGCCTCAGAAGGGGTAAAAAAACGATTTACCCATCAACTTGGTATCTCTGAATATTACTCCGGTATTCAGGACAAATTGGTTGCTTTTCAGTCGTTTATGCAGCGTTCGGGTATCCAGTCCACCGAAATTTGCTACATGGGTGACGACCTGCCCGACATCCCTCCGATGCGAAAATCCGCACTTGCATGTTGCCCGGCCGACGCTGTGCCAGAAGTCATGGCCACCTGCGATTACATTTCTACCCAGCGGGGTGGCGAAGGCTGCGTCCGCGACGTGATTGAAAAAGTGCTGAAATTGCAGGGAAAATGGCCTACATATTAAGTGATGAAGCGATGCAGTGATGAAGTGATTTGGTCTGTGGTAGTTCCAGGAATCACGTTTCTTTGCCGATAGAATTCATCTTCCGCTCCGTCGCGAACCAAATCACTTTATCACTCCATCACTTTATCTCTTTATCACTACGCTCTATGACGCTTTTAGACGGAAAACTACTTTCAGAACAGATTAAGGCAGAACTCGCTGCGGAAGTCGAGCAAATTAAACTTCAAGGTGGAAAAATTCCGCATTTGGCGGCCATTATTGTAGGTGAAAACCCTGCGAGCCAGGTGTATGTATCTTCCAAAATCAGGTCATGTGAGCAAGTTGGTTTTAAGAGCTCGCTGGTTCGATGTGAAGCTGCGACCACTCAGGAAGAACTGCTCGCCATTGTCCAAAAGCTAAACAATGACCCGGATGTGGACGGCTTTATCGTGCAACTCCCACTGCCCAAACATATTGACGAAGAGGCCGTTACACTCGCCATTGACCCTAAAAAGGACGTGGACGGTTTCCATCCGGTCAACTTTGGCCGCATGGCGCAGGGACTCCCTGCTTTCCTGCCCGCAACGCCCATGGGCATCCTCGAGATCTTGCGCCGTTATAACATTGAAACTTCAGGAAAACACTGTGTTGTATTGGGCCGCAGCAATATTGTTGGAACGCCCATCAGTATTCTGCTTTCCCGCAAAGGCTACCCCGGCGATTGCACCGTAACACTCACACATTCCCGAACCAAGGATTTGCCTGCTGAAGTCCGCCGAGCCGACATCCTCGTAGCCGCCATCGGTATCCCGGAGTTCGTAAAAGCCGACTGGGTTAAAGAAGGCGCCGTGGTCATTGACGTGGGCATCAACCGCATCCCCGACGAAAGCAAAAAATCAGGCACGCGCATCGCTGGAGACGTTGATTTTGAAGGAGTTGCACCGCATTGTAGCTTTATCACACCGGTACCGGGTGGTGTGGGTTTAATGACCGTGGCGGCTTTGATGATGAATACTTTGAAAGCGTGTAAAGGGGAGATTTATGGGAAGTAAGTGGTTTTAATCCACTTCCCCATGAATCCATAAGATCTCCGGCTTCCGCTGGCGGTCAAAAAACACCTGTATTTTTTTCTTGAATTCGCCACGCTGGTAAGCGTCGTACTCAATCACCACTTCCCCTATTTCACCGGGCGCTATGGGCGTTTCCGTCCAGGTTGCCGCTGTACAGCCGCAAGAGGTGCGCACCGTTTGGAGCATAATGGGCTCTTTATCTATGTTCTTGAAACGGAATACGAAGGTCTTGGGATGCTCCTGGCGCAGGTGTTGGAAATCCTGATCACGCTCGGTGAGCCATTCGACAATGGGTGGTTTAGCCTGTGGTAAGGACAAATCTTCCAGACCGGCCTGGGTGCCCGCATGCGTGGTAGGGAAAATCAACAGGTTTATAAAAAGCCA